>JAKFWE010000487.1 GCA_021732895.1 Allobosea sp.
ATCTCGACCTGCGGCAGATCTAGCCCTGTCAGGCGCCTGACCTCGGACCACGGGAAATCGATGGCGTGGCCTGAATCCGGGAGCTCGCCGGCGAAGACCATCTCGGAGGCCTCGCCGCCGCAGAGGTCGATGATCATCGCGGTGGCGAGATCGAGACCCGGCCGGCAGAAGTCGGGATCGACGCCGCGCTCGAACCGGTAGCGCGCGTCCGAATTGACGCCGAGCGCGCGGCCGGTGCGGGCGATGTTGAGCGGGTCCCAGAGCGCGCTCTCGACCAGCACGTCGGTGGTCGCCCCGTCGCAGCCCGAAGCCTGGCCGCCCATCACGCCGGCGAGCGATTCGACGCCGTGTTCGTCGGCGATCACGACATTATCGTCATCCAGCGCATAGGTCTTGCCGTCCAGCGCCAGGATGGTCTCGCCGGCGCGGGCGCGGCGCACGACGAGGTCGCCCCTGACCTTGGCGGCGTCGAAGACATGCAGCGGCCGGTTGCGGTCGAACGTCATGAAATTCGTGATGTCGACCAGCGCGTTGATCGGGCGCAGGCCGATGGCGCGCAGCCGCGCCTGCAGCCATTCCGGCGACGGGCCGTTCTTGACGCCGCGCACGAGCCGCAGCGCGAAGGCCGGGCAGAGCGCCTTGTCTTCGGGCGGGAAATCCAGCGTCACGCCGACGGGACAGGGGAAGCCGCCCCGGATCGGCTGGACGGCGGGCGTCTTCAGCGCGCCGAGCCCGGCGGCGGCGAGATCGCGCGCCAAACCCGCGACGCCGAGCGCATCGGCGCGGTTGGGCGTCACCGCGATCTCGATCACGGCGTCGTCGAGGCCTATATAGCTGGCATAGGGCCGCCCCACCGGCGCATCGTCGGGCAGATCGATGATGCCGTCGGACTCGTCGGATGTCTGCAACTCGGCCGCCGAGCACAGCATCCCGTTCGATTCGACGCCACGGATCACGCCCTTGCCGAGCGTGATGTCCTTCCCGGGGATGTATGTCCCGGGCGGCGAGAACACGCTCTTCATGCCGGAGCGGGCGTTCGGCGCGCCGCAGACCACCTGCACAGGTTCGCCCGCGCCCGTATCGACCATGCAGACGCGCAGGCGGTCGGCATTGGGATGCGGCTTCGCCTCGATCACGCGCGCGATGGTGAAGGCCGACAGCGCCTTCGCCTTGTCCTCGACGCCCTCGACCTCGAGCCCGACGCGGGTGAGAGTGTCGGCGATGGCGTCGAGCGTGTCGGTGGTGTCGAGATGGCTTTTCAGCCAGGAGAGCGTGAATTTCATGCGTCAACGTCTTTTGGAAGAAAGGAGCGCGGCCGTTATGGCCAGCCGCTGGCCCGGTTTCAAACGGGTAACGCGGATGGCGGCTTCTTTTGCCTCGATGATCAAATCTTGGACAGCGTAACGCTCCATCAAGAAAGGCCGTGGATCATAGTCTGCCTTCAGCCTGTGCTCCTGCAGACCCTTCGAGACTGACGCGATGTTCTTGATCTCGGGATCTTCATTTTCCAGAAGCTTTCGGAGCACGAGCGCGTGATCTGGAAATCTGTAAATGGCCGCATATTCCGGCCCACGGGCGTTGCCCTTCCCGGCCACCATGTCGGCGAACATCGCAAGAACACTATGAAATAGACCATAGTAGGCGCTCGATACGGCTCGGCGTAGCGCAACATGTCGGAGCTTACGCTTCCTTGTTTCCGTCAGTTCTAGCGCGAGCCTGAACAGATCGTCGGTCATGCCCGCCGCTTCCGGGATTTGACAGTCTCGTCGGGGTATTCGTCCTGGGGGCGTTTGGTCGCGAGATAGGGAAAGCGATCTTCACCGATTTCTCTGAGCGCGTTCAGAACGGCGACGCGTGTCAGCGTGAATCGTCGGCCCAGATCGGCCGGTGCGGTTTCGGTCAAAACGACGTCCGTAAACAACGAAGGCTCACCCTCGTAGTTGTCTTCAAAGCGGGTTTCCACCCGCTCGACGATTCCGCCCAGTTCGCCGCGCACGGTGGTCTCGACCAAGTCTTTGATACGATTCGCATAGTTTGATCGTGTTTCCGTCACCATCGCGAAGATTCCATCGTCAGTCTTGGTCAGATACTAGCTGAACTAGGTGGATTTGTCGCGAGCGGCGGTCGCGAGCGAAGCGATCGGCGCCGCCGCGTTCAGCTCGTCCTCCCCATCCGTCCTGATCTTCATGGAATTCCCGCGCCAGCTCACCTCGCGGGCGATGAAGGCATAGGCCCAGATGCCGGGGAAGACGACGTCGCGCACGAGCAGCGCCGCCGGCATCCGCCAGGACGAATACCAGCCGACGCCGGCCGCAAGCGCCATCTCGGCGGCATACCAGGGCAGCAGAACCGGCAGCGGGCCGAGCCAGGCGGAGAGCCCGAAAGCGGGCGCGGCCAAGGCCGCCAGCAACGCCGGCACGAGCGGCCCGGCCAGAATCTCCGGCGCGAAGAACGGCAGGAACGTCACCCGTCGCAGCCGCGCCCAGCGGAACTGACGCTGGACCACGTCACGAAGCGAGCGCGCGCCGAGCGGCTGCTCGAAGGGCTGGCCGACGAGATGCACATGCTTGCCGGCGCGACGCACCAGCTTGGTCGCCGCCGCGTCCTCGGCGATCTCGTCGGCAAGCGCCCGGATGCCGCCGTTGGCGTCGAGGAACGGCTTGTTCCACAGCATCGACTTGCCCTGCGCAAAACCGAAGCCCAGCGCCTCGCCGGCATATTGCCAGCGCGCCTGGAAGGTGTTCAGGAAGGCGCATTCCAGCTCGGCCCAGAATCCGGCGGGGCGCGAGCCGACCGGCGTCGAGCAGACCAGACCCGTGTCCGCGCGCCATGCCGCCAGCATGCGCTGTATGTAGGTCCTGGGCATCAGGACGTTGGAATCGGCGAGAATGACCCAGTCGGTCCGCGCCTCCTCCCAGCCCTTGATGCAGTTGTTCAGCTTGGGATTGGCGCTGATCGCGACGTCGCCGACGACCAGGCTCGCCCGGTCGGGCCCGAAGCGCGCGATCAACTCCTCCAGCAGCGGAATGATCGGGTCGTCGGCGTCGGCGACGCAGAAGATCGTCCGGCAATCCGGGTAGTCCAGCGTCAGGCCCGAGGTCAGGGTCTCGCGGCTGAAGGCCTCGAGGCCTCGCACCGGCCGCACGATCGTCACGGGCGGCAGGGTCTCGAGGAGGCTCGATCTCGCGGCAGGGCGGCGCAGCCGCAGATACGCGATCGCCTGGCAGAGGAGGTTGGTCGCGACGATCAGCGCCGCGAAGGACATCGCCCAGCCAGCCGGACTCATCGGCGCACCCCGCTCACGACGACAGGCCGCCGGTCAGCGTCGGCAGGTCGAGTGGCCGGAAGCCGTAATGCCGGAGCCAGCGGACATCGGCCTCGAAGAAGGGCCGCAGGTCCGGCATGCCGTATTTCAGCATCGCGATGCGGTCGATCCCCATGCCCCAGGCGAAGCCTTGATAGATGTCGGGATCGAGACCGCAGTTCCGCAGCACGTTGGGATGGACCATGCCGCAGCCGAGGATCTCGAGCCAGTCCTCGCCCTCGCCGAAGCGGATTTCGCCGCCCCTGCGGGAGCATTGAATATCGACCTCGACCGAGGGTTCGGTGAAGGGAAAGAACGAGGGCCGGAAGCGCATCTTGACGGTGTCGATCTCGAAGAACGCCTTGCAGAATTCCTCGAGGATCCATTTGAGATGGCCCATATGAGCCCGCCTGTCGATCACCAGCCCCTCGACCTGATGGAACATCGGCGTGTGGGTCTGGTCGGAATCCATCCGGTAGGTCCGGCCGGGGCAGATCACCCGGATCGGCGGCTCCTGCGCGAGCATGGTGCGGACCTGCACCGGCGAGGTGTGCGTGCGCAGGAGCTTGCGCTCGCCGTGGGCGTCGGGCGCGAAAAAGAACGTGTCGTGCATCTCGCGGGCCGGGTGGCCGACGGGAAAGTTGAGCCTGGTGAAGTTCAGGTCGTCGGTCTCGATATCGGGACCTTCCGCGACCGCAAAGCCCATGTCGCCGAAGATCGCGGTGATCTCGTCGATGACCTGGCTGATCGGATGGATGCGGCCGCGCGCCTCCGGCCCCTCGCCGACGGGCAGCGAAACGTCGATGCGTTCGGCGGCGAGCCGCGCGTCGAGAGCCGCCTCTCCAAGCGCCTCCTTGCGGGCTGACAGCGCCGCCTGCACGGCGTCGCGCAGTCCGTTGATCAGCGGGCCCTGCCGCCTGCGCTCGTCTTGCGTCATCGCGCCCAGCGTCTTCAGCAGCGCCGAGACCGAGCCGGCCTTGCCCAGCGCCGCGATCCGGATCGGCTCCAGCGCGGCCTCGTCGGTCGCGGCCTCGATCTCGCTGATGATGCTTTCGTGAAGTCGGTCGATATTCGTCATGCTTGACCTGGCCCGTTGTCGAGGCATCTTCTAGGGTGTCGCCGGATGCGAATCCAGAGGCAAACATGCCGGCGAAGCACCCGATCGCCGGCCCGTCCCGTGCAATAGGCGGCGATGAGCGCAAGCGCATGACAAAGCTGTCGCAATTCAGAATTCTCGCCCTCGCCGCCGCGCTGGCGGCGGCGCCCGTCGCGGCGGCGCAGGAGCCGCGCCGCGTCACCATCGCCGGCGAGGTCTCCGACAGCTGGTGCACCGTCAGCGGGCTGATGTTCGCCAGAGGCACGGCCCATCACCAGTGCGCGATCTGGTGCGCGCTCGGCGGCATCCCGGTGGCGATCCGCAGCGCCGACGGCGCCCTCTACATCCTGCTCAAGCTCGGCGACGACGAGAACAGCGCCGCCAATCCGCGCATCGCCCGGATGGCGACGCACGAGGTCGTCGTCGAGGGCGAACTGCTCGAGCGCGACGGCGTGAACTACCTGCTGGTGGACAGGATCGCAGACGACAAAGGCGTCATCACGATGACTCATGAGGAACACGGCATCCAGCCGTTCGGGAACTGACGAATGAGGGGCTCGCGAACGCTGTGTCTGGTCCTGACGCTCCTGGGCCCGACCGGCGCGCCGGTTGCGGCTCGCGGAGCCGAGCCCTGGAACATTCCGCACGAGAAGCCGGTCACGCTGAAGGGCCGCGTCGTCGATGCGCTGTGTCATCTCAAAGGCCGTTGCGCACCCGATTGCGGCGCCGGCAAGCGCCAGCTCGGCCTCGTGCTCGCGAATGGCGCATTTCGGCTCGCGGCGAAGTCCAACATCGATTTCGCCGGCGCGATCCCGGATCTGATCGGCTATTGCGGGCGCGAGATCGAGGCCGACGGCCTGCTGATCGAGAACCCTGCGATCACGCTGTTTTTCGTGCAGGGCGTGCGCGTCGATCCGCAGTCGCCCTTCATCCCGGCCGATCGCTTCAGGAGCCAGTGGGAGGCGCGGCACGGCAAGGCCGATGAATGGTGGCGGGCCGATCCGGAGGCCAACCGCCTGATCTCCGAGAACGGCCCGTTCGGCATCAGGGGACTGGCCCCCAAGCCAAGGCCCTGATCGACCGGCGCGGCGCCCCCTTCACGGCCCGCTCACGAAGCTGCATGCGCGTCTCACACGCTAGTGATCCAGCGCGCGCGTCACGCATGCTAGCGTTGCAGCAACGAAAAATGTCGAGGGGAAGGCCTGATGAGAAAGTCCATGTTCGCCGCAGTCGCGCTGGCGGCTTTGCTCGGCCCGGCGGCAGCGCAGGCGCAGACCGCCGGCAAGCGCGTGCAGGTCACCGGCGAGATCGTCGATACCTGGTGCGCCGTCACCGGCATCATGTTCGGTCTCGGCACCGCCCATCATCAATGCGCCGTCTGGTGCGCGGTCGGCGGCATCCCGGTCGCAATCCGGGACAAGGACGGCCAGTTCTACATGGTTTTGAAGATCGAGGACGAGGACATCAGCGTCGCATCGCCGAAGATCGTCAAGATCCAGAGCCATGAAGTGACCGTCGATGGCGAACTCTTCGAGCGCGACGGGGTGAAATACCTGCTCGTCGACAAGGTCGCCGACGACAAGGGCATCGTGAACCTGACCCATGACGAGCACGGCGTCGTGCCGTTCGGAGAGTGACCATGCGCAAGCTAGCTCTGGCCGTAGTCCTGGCGCTGGCCGCGCCGTCCGCCCATGCAGCCGAGCCCTGGGGCTTGAAAGACGAGAAGCTGGTGTCCTTCAAGGGCAAGGTCGTCGATGTGCTGTGCACGCTGAAGGGCGACTGCCCTGCCGATTGCGGGGCCGGCAAGCGCCAGCTCGGGTTGGTCTCGACCGAGGGCAAGCTCTTCACCGCCTCCAAGAGCAACACGCTCTTCGCCGGAGCGGCCAGGGATCTCCTGCCCTGGTGCGGCAAGACCATCGAGATCGACGGGCTGCTGATCGAGAACCCGGCGATGCCGATCCTGATGGTTCAGGGCATCCGCGAGACGCCGGACAAGGAGTTCGCGCCGACCGATCAGTTCGAGAAGGACTGGACCGCCGCCAACGGCAAGGCCGACGAATGGTGGCGCGCCGACCCGACGGTCAAGGCGACGCTGGCGCCCAACGGCATCCTCGGCCGGAAGGACCTGAAATGGCCGAAATGAGCGGTGGCCTCCCGCGCCGTTTCGTCCTGGCCGGGCTCGCCGTCTTGGCGGCGCGGCCGGCGCTCGGCCAAAGCCACGATCACGGCCACGGCCAGCACCAGGGCCATCACGGCGTCGCCAAGCCAGCCAGCACCTCGCACGACCGGCTCGCGACGCAGTTCGGCGGCCCGTTCACGCTGACCGACCACACCGGGAAACGGGTCAGCGACGCCGATTATCGCGGCCGCTTCATGCTGGTCTATTTCGGCTTCACGCGCTGCGTCGACACCTGCCCGATCGACATCCCGACCATCGCCCAGGCGCTCGACGCGATCGGCCCGCTGGCGGAGAGGGTCGCCCCGCTTTTCGTGACGGTCGATCCCGCCCACGACACGGTCGAGACGATCAAGCCTTATGTCGAGGCGTTCCACCCGCGCCTGATCGGCCTGACCGGCAGCGAGCCGGAGATCGCGGCCGTCGCCAAGGCCTACAAGGTGCATCGCCGCAAGCTGACCCAGCATCATGGACATGGCGAATACGGCGTCGACCATGGCTCGCTGACCTATCTGATGGGACCGGATGGGCGCTTCGTGACGCTGCTGCCGCATAACTCCGGCGCGGAGCGGCTGGCGGCGGTGATGCGGAAATATCTGGCCTGAGCGCCTAATCTTCGAGGCGCCGGGAACCCTCTCCCGGAGGGAGAGGGCAGGGGAAGGAGTCGGCCGGTGGACGGCTGGCTGTGACCTGCGCGCTGGCGCGCTGGTGGGTTTGAATTCGACTGGTCGAGGGGCCTGCCCCTCACCCCTCCCTTGTCCCTACGGGACGGGGCGCCCCGCGATCTTTCGTGAACTGCTTCTGCACGCAAAAAAGGCCGGCGTCGCCGCCGGCCTCTTCGTTTGTCATGGCGAGCGAAGGAGTTCAGGCGGCCTTCGGCTCGGCCTGCGCCAGCGCGCCCTTCACCGTCTCGACGACGGCGGCGAAGGCGGCCGCATCGTCGATGGCGAGCGCCGAGAGCGTCTTGCGGTCGAGTTCGATCCCGGCCTTGATCAGCCCGCCGATGAAGACCGAATAGGTCAGGCCGTGCTCGCGCACCGCCGCGTTCAGCCGCTGGATCCAGAGCGCGCGGAACGAGCGCTTGCGGTTCTTGCGGTCGCGATAGGCATACTGCATGGAGCGATCGACGGCCGCCTTGGCGGCGCGGATCGTGTTCTTGCGGCGGCCATAGAAGCCCTTGGCGGCCTTGAGCGTCTTCTTGTGCTTGGCGTGGGCGGTTACGCCCCGTTTCACGCGAGCCATGTGTGATCTCCGGAAAGGTTTAAGGGGCGTCAGCCGTTGGGGAGGAAATATTTCTTCACGTTGGCCGCATCGCCCTCGAAGAGGACGTTGGTGCCGCGGTTATTGCGGAGTTGCTTGTTGGTCCGCTTGATCATCCCGTGACGCTTGCCGGCCTGTGCGTAGAGCACTTTCCCGGTTCCGGTGATCTTGAAGCGCTTCTTGGCGCTCGACTTCGTCTTGATCTTGGGCATTTCGGCTCCTCACAGGTCGCGAGCGCGCGAATTGCGCCGCTTCAATTTTGCTTGCTGGAAGCAAAGAACGATCGCCACGGCAGCCCTTATCAGCCGGGCGATCGAAGGACGCGCGTATGGCAGAAAAGGCGGGGGGTGGCAAGCTCCTGTGCTGGTTCAGGAGATATGAGACGGGGTTGGTCTCGTGCTGCCGATTTTTGAGAGGTATTCCTCCGGTGTGAGATCGCCAAGGGCCTGATGGGGCCTGATGGTCTTGAAGCGACGGGCGAAGCCGCTCGCCGCCATGGCCGCGCTTTGTCAGGCGAGTTGTCCGCCAGTGACGTCGAGGTCCATACCGGTCACGCTCGTAGCCTCGTCGGATGCGAGGAACATGACCGCGCGCGCGATCTCGGCCGTCGTCATGATGCGCGGCGTGACGAATGTCGGAGCGGCCTGTTCATAGGTCACGTTCTGGAAGGCGAAACTTTCGCGAAGCTGCGGCGTGTCAACCGCAAGCGGGCTGATCGAGTTGACGCGGATGTTGTGCTTCGCGTTCGCCACCGCGACCGCCTTGGTCATTCCGATGACAGCGTGTTTCGAGGCGTTGTAGGCGGCGGTGTTCGGCCAGGCCTTGTGGCCTGCGACGGAGGCCATGTTGACGATCACGCCGCGGCCGCGCGCGCGCATCACAGGAACCTCGTATTTCATCGCATAGAAGGTTCCGGCAGCGTTCGTGAGCATGATGTCGAGAAAGTTGTCGATCGCCATGTCCTGGATCTCGGCGGGCGTCATGAAAATGCCGGCGTTATTGAAGGCGATGTCGATACTCCCGAAGGCGGCGACCGCACCATCGACCAGCGCATTCACCTCGTCGGGCTTGCGCACGTCGGCGGGGATGTATCGCGCCTTGCCGCCCATCGCCGCGATCCCCGCCTCGACCTCGCGCCCCAGCGCCTGACGCCGACCACAGAAAGCGACGCGCGCGCCTTCGCGGGCGAAGGCCTCGGCTGCGGTCCGGCCGATGCCGGAGGTCGCCCCCGTGACGAGCACGACTTTTCCGGCGAAGCGACCGGCGGGGTTGGCGCGCCCCGTCAATGCGGCGGGGTTCAGCGTGTTCGCGGCGGCGGCGCCTGCAATCGATGCGGTCGCGCCCAATGACAGGGCGCTGACCACAGCTCGCCGGGCGGGATTGATCAGCTCGTTCATGACGGACCTCGCGATGTGTGACGGCGCGCCAAGCTATGCTTGGTTCGTCCTGCTGCGCTTGTCGCGCGTTGTCGTCAGCCGAGACCGATTGCTGTATTGTGCCGGCGATCGGAGAATGACGACATGCCCGGCGACGCCGGAAGCCCCGCCCTTGTCGAGATGGCTCGCGTGCTCGACACGCCGCCCGAGCCTGCGGCGGCGACGCTCGCCGACGGCGTGGTCTCGGTGACGCGCGCATGGCGACACGGTGCGTTGCACGACCGCGTCGCGCCGATGACCGATCATGTCTTCATGACCTATCTCGGCGGCGTGCAGACCATCGAAAGGCGATCCGAAGGACGCATCGCGCGAGCATGGACCCGACCTGGCGCGGTGACGCTCATCCCGGCCCGGTCGGAGGCGCGCTGGGACATAGGTGGCAGCATTTCGGTCGTTCACGCCTACGTCAACCCGGCAGGGCTCTCGGATTACGCCCGTCGTCATGGGTTGCCCGACGCGGTGCCGACCGAGCCCATGGCCGAGAACGACGAGACGGGCAGCCGGATTCTGAGCCTGTTGGCGGAGGCTGCGGCCGGGCCGTCTACAGCCGATCGGCTATTCGCCGAAGAGGCGGCTGCTCTTCTCTGCGCCCATCTTCTGCGTTCCCATTGCGGTCGGTCCGCGCCGCTTCCTGCTCATGGAGGTCTGGCTCCATGGCAGCTCAAGTGCGTCATGAACCATTTGCAGGATCATCTCGCCGACGACGTTTCGCTGGCCGAACTCGCGGCGCTGGTTGGCCTCTCGAGCTATCATCTCTGCCGCGCCTTCAAGGCTTCGACGGGGTTGCCGCCGCACCGCTGGCGGCTCGCGCGTCGCATCGAGCGGGCGAGAGAGCTACTCGAGCACAGCGAGATTTCGATCACGGATGTTGCCGCCGCCGTCGGCTATGAAGACCCCAGCCAGCTCGCCGCCGTATTCCGCAAGACGCTCGGCATGAGCCCAACCCGGTATCGGAGAGAGCGGCGGTCATAAACCGGCGAGGTTTAGGTTGCTCTTGTCCTTGCGGTCTCGAGCGGGTCTTTATCGCGTTCGACCGGACCGTCACCGAAAGCGGCGAAGCCTCATGCCCCCCTGCATCATCACCGTCGCCATCACCGGTTCGCTGCCGACCAAGCGCGACAACCCGGCCGTGCCGATCGCGATTTCCGAGCAGATCGAATCGACGCAGGAGGCCTTCGAGGCCGGAGCCACGCTCGCCCATTGCCATGTCCGCACCGACGAGGGCGCGCCGACCGCCGATCCGGAGCGCTTCGGCCGGTTGCTGGAGGGCCTGCGCAAGCACTGCCCCGGCATGATCGTGCAGCTCTCGACCGGCGGACGCTCGGGCGCCGGGCGCGAGCGCGGCGGCATGATCCCGCTGAAGCCCGAGATGTGCTCGCTTTCGACCGGCTCGTGCAATTTCCCCACGCGCGTCTACGAGAACAGCCCCGATCTCGTCGATTGGCTGGCGGCCGAGATGAAGGCCCATGGCGTCAAGCCGGAGATCGAGGCCTTCGACCTGTCGATGATCTTCAAGGCGGTCGAGATGGAGGCCGCAGGCGCGATCGCGGGGCCGCTGCATGTCCAGTTCGTGATGGGCGTGAAGAACGCCATGCCGGTGGACCGGGCGGCCTTCGAGTTCTTCATCGCCACGCTGAAGCGTCTCGCGCCGGACGCGACCTGGACCGGGGCGGGCATCGGGCGCGACCAGATCACGCTCAACCGCTGGTCGCTGGAGCTCGGCGGCCACTGCCGCACCGGGCTGGAGGACAATGTCAGGCTCGACCGCGAGACGCTCGCCCCCTCCAACGCGGCGCTGGTCAGGCGCATCGTCGATCTCTGCCCTGAGTATGGCAGGCGGCCGGCGACAGTTGCGGAAGCGCGCGCGCTGCTCTCCCTGCCCGTCTGAGCCGCAAGCGGCGCCTCATCCCGGCTTGAACGGGCGTCATGGCCGAGCCCCTCGACCAGCGGCCTGACGCGATCTCTTGCGCCTTTTGGCGAGATCGCGATACAGCGCCTCGGGCGTGACCGCCAGTTCCGTGGCCAGCGACGACCAGCCACCCCTCGCCGGCAGGACGCCGTCGTATAGGGCGAGCCAGGCGTCCAGCCGTTCCGAGACCGTCTTCAGGGCCAGGATTTCGCATCGGGTCCGAGTGCGCTGCACCTCGCGCGACAGGTCTTCCGCCAGTGCGGCGAGGAAGCCGGGCGCATCCGGCCCCGCCAATAGCCGCTCGCGCCGCACGCTGGCGAGGCGGCTCGCCTGCGGCGCCGACGCCGTGCAGTGATAATGGTGGCTGAAACACGAGGCCTCGGCGAGAAGCGCGCCCGCCCCTGCGCGCTGAAGCACGAGTTCGGCCCCTGACGCGCCATACCGCGCCAGCGTCACCTCCCCATCGAGCACGACGTAGATCCGGCTGACGGCGTCGCCTTCCCGAAACAGGGCCTGATCCGGCTCAAGGGAATGCTGCGCATCCTGAACGTCGAGAACGTAGGCGGCCGCCTTTGACATGATCGCTATCATGTCGGAACTGATCCGCTTCTGGCAAGACGGGGCAACCATCTGGAGATTGCGCCATGAGATGCCGGCTCGTCGCGACCACGCTTCTGCTCCTCGTCCAGTCCGCCGCCGCGCAGCACGCGGGGCATGACCATGCCAAGGAGCAGCCCTATGCCGGTCTCGAGGCGCGCGCGGTCGTCTCGCTCCCGGCCGATGAGATCGCGGGGCTGCGAGCCGGGCGTGGACTGAGCCTTGCGCTGCCGGCCGAGCTCAACGGCTATCCCGGCCCGCTGCATGTGCTCGAACTCGCGGAGCGGCTTCGCCTGACGCCGGAGCAGACGCGCCGGACGGAAGCGCTGCTCGCCAGCATGCGACGCGAAGCGATCGCATTGGGCGAGGCCGTGATCGCCGCCGAGAGCCGGCTCGACCTGCTCTTCAGGGAGAAGCGCGCGACGGCGGACAATCTGGCGACGGAAACCGCGCAGGCCGGCGCGGCGCGCGCGGCGCTCAGGGCGGCGCATCTGCGCTACCACCTCGTCATGCGCGACCTGCTGACCGAGGGCCAGATCGCCCTGTACCGGCAGGCGCGCGGCTACCTGCCGCGATAGACCAGCGGGAACTGCTCGGGCTTGACCGTCTTGCCGTCGCAGGCCTCTTTCTCACGATACTCGACGAGGACGAATTCGCCGGCCTCGTTGACGCGGTGGCGCTCATAGACGCCGCAATCGCCCGTGCTGCGGCCGAGCGCGACGCCGGTGACGGTGCGCGCCCTCACATCCCAGCTCGGCGACATCAGTTCGGCCGGTTCGCTGGTGCGCTTCCTGCCGGGCGGGGCCTTGAACGTCAGGAAGCTCAGATTCTGGGCCGGATCGGGCAGATAGACCAGCGCGAAGACCGAATTGCCCTGAATGTTGAAGATCTGGCAGCGGATCTCCCAGATCGCCGATTCCTCCGACATCTGGAAGCCGGTGACGCCCATCTTCATCACCTCGGGATTGCAGCCATATCGCTTCTCGGCCTGCGCCAGCACCGCGCGGGGCACCTGGGCGGGCCTGACCTGGTAGCGGGTGAACTGGGCAGGCGCGCCGCCGGCAGGCGCGCCGCCGACAGGCGCGGCAGCCTGCGCCGGCGGCGGAGGCGCGGCGGCGCTCATGCAGCCGGCCCCGCCCTTCACCGAGGCCCTGAACTGCTGCTTGCCGGGCAGGCTCAACACCAGCGAGCCGCTCTCGATCTCGACGGCCTCGCCCTCGATCTCGCCGAGCTTCAGCTCCAGCACGGCGAAACCCTCGCCCTGCGCCAGCTTATAAAGTTGGTAGGGATGGAGCCCGTAACCGCCGGCTTTCCCGCCGACCGCGACGCGGGTCATGGTCAGGATCTGATCGCCGATCTTGATGCGGGCCGGCTGGCGGGTGTTGTTCTGGCCTGTCAGCGCCTCGCTGAAGATGAAGGCGTAGCGGTCCTTGTCGGGATCGCGATTGGCCTGCCAGAGCGCGATGGAGCAGCCCTTCGAGCGATCGACCTCGGCCCTGTCGAAGAGCTTGAGGTCGATCCTGCCGTCATCGGGTTTCGCTTGCGCCAAGGCGAGCGACGGCGACAGCAGAAACGCCAGCGCCGCCAGGCGCCAGCCGGGACGATCACACGTCATTGGTCCGCTCCCCCGAGCCCTCAGGCGCGAAGCCTAGCCAAAGCCGAGCATACGCGAAACCGGAATGATGGCGGAGCGTCAGACGCCCTGCATCCGCATCAGCGCCTCGAAATGTCGCTCCGCCTGGTAGACCAGCACCTGGCGCCATTCGCGCGCCGTCGCCTCGATCTCCTGCTGCGGGATCAGCCGCAGCGGCCTGCCGGTCGACATCGCCAGCACCTGCTGCCTGCAGGCGCGCTCAAGGAAATACAGGTCGTCGAAGGCGACCGCGACCGACGGCCCGCCGATGGTGACGCCGTGATGGGCGAGGAAGGTGACGTCCGCCCCCGCATCGGCCCTGTTGGCGGCAACGATCGCCTCGCCCTCGCCGGCGTCGAGCGCCAGACCGCCGAAATGATCGACATAGAGCGTGCGGCCATGGAAGCGGCAGGCGGTCTGGTGCGCCATCTCCAGCCGGCCGCCCTCCACCATCGTCAGCGCCGTGGCATAGGGCATGTGGACGTGCAGCACCGCGACATGGCGCGGATTGGCCTTGTGGGCGGCGACATGGATGTTGAGCGCGGTCGCCTCGACCTCGCCCTCCCCTTCCAGGATCGCGCCCCTGTCGTCGATCAGCAGCAGGTCGGAGGGCTTCATCTCGGCCCAGTGGACGCCGTAGGGATTGATCAGGTAGCGCGGGGCGCCATCGCCGGCGTCGGGCAGCGCCACCGAGAAATGGTTGCAGATGCCCTCGTTGAGCTCGAACTTCGCAGCCAGGCGAAGCGCGGCGGCGAGATCGCGGCGCTGATGGGTGAGGCTGGGCTGGGGCATGGGGGGCTCACGCTTGGTCGGGCTTGACCCGACCATCTCTGGACGATGAGACCTTCCGGTCAAGCCCGAGGGTGACGCCAGCTCTCACCTCGGCGCCAGCACCATCACCATCTGGCGGCCCTCGAGCTGCCAGTCGCTCTCGACCTTGGCCGTCTCGGCGAGGTCGGCCTTGACGCGCTCCAGAACCTTCACGCCGAGGTCCTGGTGCGCCATTTCGCGACCGCGGAAACGCAGCGTCACCTTGACCTTGTCGCCCTCCTCGAAGAAGCCGTGCATCGCCTTCATCTTGACGTCGTAATCGTGCTTGTCGATGCCGGGCCGGAGCTTGATCTCCTTGATCTCGATGGTGCGCTGCTTCTTGCGCGCCTCGGCCGCCTTCTTCTGCTCGAGAAAGCGGAAGCGGCCGTAATCGAGAATCTTGCAGACCGGAGGCACGGAGTTGGGGGCGATCTCGACCAGGTCGAGACCGGCGTCCTCGGCGATCTTCAGGGCCTCGAAGAACGAGACGACGCCGCGGTTGGCGCCGGTGTCGTCGATGAGCTGTACGTCGCGAACGCCGCGAATGTCGCGGTTGGAGCGCGGGCCGTCTTTGGTCGGGGTCGGTGCGGCACGGAACGGACGACGAATGGCGGTATTCTCCTGTGAATGGCGCTTTGCGCGCCCATGAGCAGACACATTGCACAAAGAAGCGCGATGTCAATGAAAAGGCGAGCGGCGAATGGCGGGTGGTGAGGCGTGCCACGGCCGGATTTCGACACCCGCCACTGGCTTCCCGCCCTATCTCTCCAGCAGCGCGCAATAGACGTCCAGCGTGCCCGCGAGCATCGCCTCCAGCGAGAAATGGCGTTCGACATGCAGGCGAGCGCGCCGCGCCAGCGCCTCGCGGGCGGAGGGGCGCAGCACCAG
Source organism: Allobosea sp. (assembly GCA_021732895.1). Lineage (GTDB taxonomy): Bacteria > Pseudomonadota > Alphaproteobacteria > Rhizobiales > Beijerinckiaceae > Allobosea. Next base: position 15,110 of record JAKFWE010000487.1, read on the forward strand.
CGCCTCGCCCAGCGCCAGCGCCAGCGCCGCGGCGTCGCCGGGCGCGACGCGCCAGCCGGTGCGCTCGGCCGGGCCGGTCTGGGGCGGCGCGAGCACGGTTTCAGGCACCGCGCCGAGATCGGAGACCACGACGGGAACGCCCATCGCCTGCGCCTCCACGGCGACCCGCCCGAAGGCCTCCGGCTCCGTCGAGGGCACGGCGACGACGGACGCCGCGAGCATCGCGGCCGGCATGTCGGCGCAATGGCCGACGCGCCTGACCCTGCCCTGCAGCCGCGACTCGGCGATAAGCTGGTCGAGCTCGCGAACATAGCCGTCCCGCCCCTGCGGATCGCCGGCGAGGACGAAGGCGGTGTCCGTATCGCCGCCGTCGCGCAGGAGCGCCGCGGCCGCGATCAGGACGCGCTGTCCCTTCCAGCCGGTGAGGCGGCCGGGCAGCAGGACGATGCGCTGGTGCGGCTCGACCCCCCAGGCGAGGCGCAGCGCCTGCACCCGCTCGGGAGCGACGGCGCCGGGCGCGAAGGCCGAGAAGTTGGTGCCGCGATGGACCACGCGGATGCGCTCGCGGGCGAAGCCGTGCCGGGCCAGGATCAGCTCGGCGGTGTAGGCGGAGTTGGCGATCACGACATCGCCGCGCGCCATCACCGAGTTGTAGTGCGTCTTGACGGACGAGCGGCCGGCATAGGCGCCGTGATAGGTCGTCACGAAAGGCAGCCTGAGCGAACGGCTGGCCGCCAGCGCCACCCAGGCCGGCGCGCGCGAGCGGGCGTGGACCAGATCGACGCCCTCGCGCCGGCACAGCAGGATCAGCCGGCGCACGTTCAGCGCCATCGCGAGCGGGTTCTTGGACGCGGCCGGAAACGGCAGCCAGACGCCGCCCTTGGCCTGGAGTTCGGCCACCAGCCGCCCGCCCTCGGTCGCCACCAGCGCGCGCGCGCCGGCCTGCGTCAGGGCCCCCGCGACATCGACCGTGGTGCGCTCGGCCCCGCCGGCGTCGAGATCGGGGATGATCTGCAGGATCGTGCGCCCGCTCAGCGGGTGCGTCTCGGTCGAGGGCAGAGACAGATGCGCGCCAGGTTGCAAGCTCGTCGTCACGGTTTCAGAAGGCGTTCCGGATGGGGCTGGATTATGACCACGTGCGCAGGCCCGCCGCAGCCTGTAATCGTCCGGCCGGGCGGATTGGACACAGGAGAATCGCCGTGGATCACGACATTCCGCAACGGCTTGCGGTCGGCGACGGCGCCGAGCGTCGGCTCGTCGCCATTCGAGAACAGCCCGGCGACGGCGCGCCGGTGGTCTGGCTCGGCGGTTTCCGCTCCGACATGGCGGCGACGAAGGCAGAGGCTCTGGCGCGCTGGGCGGGCGAGGCCGGACGGAGCTTCCTGCGCTTCGACTATGCCGGACATGGCGAATCCGGGGCCGACTTCGCGCGCTGGACGCTGTCGCACTGGCTCGAGGACGCGCTCTGCGTGATCGCGGCGCGCTGCCCGCGGCCGCCGGTCCTGGTCGGTTCCTCGATGGGCGGCTGGATCGCGCTGCTGGCGGCGCGCAGGCTCGCCGGCACGGCGATGGCCCCGGCCGGCATGGTGCTGATCGCGCCCGCCGTGGATTTCTCCGAGGAGCTGATGTGGGCGGCCATGCCGGTCGACGTACGGGAGACCATCATGCGTGACGGCGTCTGGCTCAGGCCGTCCGCCTATGCGCCGGAGCCGACGCCGATCACGCGCGCGCTCATCGAGGACGGGCGACGGCACCTGTTGTTCGGCGGGCCGATCCGGACCGGCTGCCCGGTTCACATCCTGCAAGGGATGCAGGACCCCGACGTGCCGTGGCGCCATGCTCTCCGGCTGGTCGAGCATCTCGACGCCGATCCGGTGGCGCTGACCCTGATCAAGGACGGCGACCACCGCCTGTCCACGGCCCCCGACATCGCCCGGCTTCAGGCGGCTGTCGCCGCGATCGACCAACCGCGCTGAATACGGCGCGGTGGGCCGAAGGCGCGATCAGTGAACGCTGACCATGCGCAACTCGTGCTCCCAGGCGTTGGCCGTGGCGGCCTCGCGCGAATCGGTGACGAGGATCGGCGCGCCATCGGCCGAGAGCAGGGCGAAGAGCTGGAGCCCGGGCTTGATCTCCGGAGCCTGCGGAAAGATGCGCACCAGCTCCTCGGACGTCATCGGCTTGAGATAGGCGACTTCGCCTGCGCCCAGCGCCGCGAATTCGGCAGTGGTCAGCGGCGTCGTCAGGTTCCTGTCGGTCTCGGTAGCCATCGCGCCCTCCTTTGAGCAGTGCGAATGCGAATTGAATGTTACCACGCCGGAGATGAACGGATGCAGAATCCGCGCAGCATCCGGATCGGCCTTCGTCAGTCCCGGCTCACGATATCGATACGCCTGACCAGCCTCTCCGGTTCCGGACGCACCAGATCGATCGCCAGCAATCCGTTCGCCAGATCGGCGCTCAGAACCTGCATGCCGTCGGCGAGCAGGAAGGCGCGCTGGAACTGCCGGGCGGCGATGCCGCGATGCAGATACTGACGCGACTTGTCGTCGATCTGCCGGCCGCGAACCGAAAGCTGGTTCTCCTCGAGCGTGATCTCGAGCTGGTCCCGGGCGAAGCCCGCGACCGCAAGCGTGATGCGAAGCCTATCGGGTTCGTTCTCGACGCGCGCGAGACGCTCGATGTTGTAGGGCGGGTAGCCCTCGCTCGCTCCCTTGGCGACGCGATCGAGAGCGCGCTCGATATCGTCGAATCCAAGCAGGAACGGGTGCGACAGGCTTGGCGTGCGCGTCATGACGAAGCCCTCGAAAGGCGCCTCTGGAGGCTGGATGCGAAGCCCGCCTGACTGCGGCGCCGCGCCCGCGGAAGGCGAGCCCTTCCGTTCCCCCGATATATGGCGAGAGCCGCAGGACGGTTCAAGAGCGGGGCCGCGGCGGGGCCGGAACCAAATTCGACGATCGAAGTTGGACTACCCGGGCAATGCAGGCGGCGAACGGTTCGTCGCGGCTGGCGCCCGGGGGGCCCGCGTCCGGCCGCGATCAAGGGATATTTCGTCATGTCATTGCTGATTTCGCTGCTCGTCACCGTTCTGGTGATCGGCCTCGTGCTCTATCTCGTGCGCATGCTGCCGCTCGACGCGCAGATCAAGAATGTCGTCCAGATCATCGTGATCGTCATCGGCATCATTTCGCTGCTCCGCTACCTCGCGGTCTTCTGACGCAGCCCGCGCATGCGGCCTGCGGGGATCGATTGACGCGGGCCATGCGCTGATCCAGAATTTGTCAGGTCCAGAGGGCCCCGGACGCAGGCTGCGTCCCGGGGCCCTTTCCTGTTGCAGGGCGACAACCGGCGATGACTTCGCAGAACCGCACGACGCATATCCGACTGACCTCGCATCCCGAGCCGGGCAGCGGCGCCGGGCGGTTTCCGATCGTCTGGGGCGCCGCCGACGCCGCGGCGCGCGGCCCGATCATCGCCTCGACGACGAGCCCCGGCGACCGCAACGTCATTGGCGCGCATGGCGGCTCCTATTCGATCTATCGCGCGCTTGCGATTTCGGCGCGAACGATGAATCCGGCGCAGCGGCCCGACCTGCACAACACCCATCCGACGTCCGAGATCGCGCCGCAGCCGCAATGGAGCGCGCCGGGCAGGATCGTCTCGCTGGACCCGTTCGGCCATCGCGTCGGCCAGGATTTCGGCAGGCTCATCGCCGAGGGCGTCGATATCCGGCCGACCATCGCGGTGACCAGGGCGCGGCTCAACCTGCCCGAGATCCTCGCGGCCATGGCCGGCCACCGGCTGGCGGCCGATGGCGGCATCCTCCATGCGACCGGCGACATCAGCGTCACCAAGATCGCGATCGATCCGGTCTGGCATCTGCCGGGAATCGCCGAGCGTTTCGGCACGACCGAGACCGAGTTGCGCCGCACTCTGTTCGAGCAGACCGGGGGCATGTATCCCGAGCTGGTG
>JAKFWE010000118.1 GCA_021732895.1 Allobosea sp.
ATCCGATCGCGCGCGACCCGGGGCGGCCCAGCCGCTCGCTCCAGGCGGCGTCGCGGCGGGTGCAGCAGCGGGTGATCCAGATGGGAGATCTGGGCGCCTGCGCGACCCCGCGATAGCGGCCGGGATCGACTGCGCATGTCCCAATCCCAGCGCGGCGGCCTTGCAGATCCCTCGGCAAGTTCCTCGGCAAGTCCCTTGCTCCGGATGCTTCGTAACATTATATCGTTATGACATGGCCTCGCATCATCACCACGCCGTCAGCCGCGCCGTATCGGAGAATCCGGGCTGGTCGCTGCTGCGGCTGTCGGCTGTCGGAAGGTTCGGGCTGGCCGCGCTCGTGATCGCCGCGCTCTGGCTCGTCACGCTGACGGTGATCACCTGAAGACATTCGCCGTCATCGCCTGAAGAAAGCAGCAAGCACCCGTGCCCGCCATCCGTTTCGACGACCTGACGCTCGGCTATGACCGCCACCCGGCGGTGCATCATCTCTCCGGCGAAATCGCGTCCGGAAGCATGACCGCGATCGTCGGCCCCAACGGCGCCGGCAAGTCGACCCTGCTGAAAGGCATCGCCGGCGCGCTCGCCCCGCTCGACGGCAAGATCACGCTGGCGCGCGGCAAGCGGCTCGCCTACCTGCCGCAATCGGCCGATCTCGACCTTTCCTTTCCGATCCATGTCTACGACCTCGTCGCGATGGGCCTGTGGAACGCGGCCGGCATCTTCGGGCGGATCGGGCTGGGTCGCGGCGGCCGGATCGAGCAGGCGATCGCCGCAGTCGGTCTCACCGGTTTCGAGCGCCGGCCGATCGGCACGCTCTCTGGCGGCCAGATGCAGCGGGCGCTTTTCGCCCGGCTTTTGCTCCAGGATGCGGACATCATCCTGCTCGACGAACCCTTCACCGCGATCGATGCGCGCACCACGGCCGATCTGCTGGCGCTGGTGCAGCGCTGGCATGGCGAGGCGCGCACGATCGTCGCCGTGCTGCACGACATCGAGACCGTGCGCCGCGCCTTTCCGCAGACGCTGCTGCTGGCGCGCGAGGCGGTCGCCTGGGGCGGGGCCGATGCGGTGCTGACGCCGGCCAACCTGCTCAAGGCGCGCCGCATGGTCGAGGCCTTCGACAGCCACGCCGCGCCGTGCGGCCGCGACGCGGCGTGACGCCGTTGTCGTCATTGCGAGCGCAGCGACGCAATCCACCGTCTCGCGCCGATCTCCGGATTGCTTTGCTGCGCTCGCAATGACGGGTTGGCCGATGCTCTACGACCTCTTCATCGGCCCATTCGCCGAGTTCGATTTCATGCGGCGGGCGCTGGTCGGGCTGGTGGCGCTTTCCGTGTCGGGCGCGCCGATCGGCGTCTTCCTGATGCTGCGCCGGATGAGCCTGACCGGCGACGCCATGGCGCATGCGATCCTGCCCGGCGCGGCGATCGGCTATCTCGTCGCCGGGTTCTCTCTGCCGGCGATGACGCTGGGCGGGCTCGCCGCGGGCATGGCGGTGGCGCTGGCGGCCGGCGCGGTGGCGCGGCTGACCGTGATCAAGGAGGACGCTTCGCTGGCGGCGTTCTACCTGATCTCGCTGGCGCTCGGCGTCACCATCATCTCGCTGCGCGGCTCTGCGGTCGATCTGTTCCATGTCCTGTTCGGCAATGTGCTGGCGCTCGACAATGACGTGCTGCTGCTGCTCGCCAGCGTCGCGACCGTGACGCTCTCCCTGCTGGCGCTGGCCTATCGGCCGCTGGTGATGGAATGCGTCGATCCGGGCTTTCTGCGCTCGGTCAGCCGCTCGGGTGGGCCGGTGCATCTCGCCTTCCTGTCGCTCGTGGTGCTGAATCTCGTCGCCGGATTCCATGCGCTGGGCACGCTGCTCGCGGTCGGGCTGATGATGCTGCCGGCGGCGGCGGCGCGCTTCTGGACCGCCGACATCACACGGCTGATCCTGCTCGCGAGCGGTTTCGGCGTGGTCGCGGGCTATGCCGGGCTGGTCGTCTCCTACGCCGCCGGCGCCAATCTTCCCGCCGGGCCGGCCGTGATCCTCGCCGCCGGGACGCTCTATCTCGGCTCGCTCCTGTTCGGCGCGCAGGGCGGGCTGGCGCGCCGGCTCTTGCCACGGGCGCATCTCCAGCGCTAGTTATGTTATAGTGTTTCATAACGTGCTGGAGAGCCGCCATGCCGAACCGCCGTGACCTGATCGCCTCTATCGCAGCTGGATGGATCCTGGCCGCGACGCCGGCGGCCGCCGTCGCCCAGGAGAGGATTTCCGTCGTCGCCAGCTTCTCGATCCTCGGCGATTTCGTGAAACAGGTCGGCGGCGAGCGTGTCACCGTCACCACGCTGGTCGGGCCCGACGGCGACGCCCATGTCTATTCGCCCACGCCGGCCGATGCGAAGACCCTGGCCGGCGCCAAGCTGATCGTCGTCAACGGCCTGAAATTCGAGGGCTGGATGACGCGGCTGATCAAGTCCTCGGGCGCGAGGGGAACTGTCGCGACGGCCTCGGCCGGCGTCGCCGCCATCGAGGAGGCCGGCGACAAAGGCCATGCGCATGGCCATGGCCATGCGCATGGCGCGCAGGACCCGCACGCCTGGCAGAGCGTCGCCAACGCCAAGCTCTACGTCGCCAACATCCGTGATGCGCTCAGCATGGCCGACCCTGCCGGCAAGCCGGCCTACGACGCCGGCGCGGCCGCCTATCTCGGCAGGCTCGACGCGCTGGACGCGCAGATCAGGGCGGCCGTCGCGCGTATTCCAGCCGATCGGCGCAAGGCGATCACCAGCCATGACGCCTTCGGCTATTTCGTGAAGGCCTATGGCGTCCAGTTCGTCGCGCCGCAGGGCGTCTCGACCGAGGCCGAGGCGTCGGCCCGCGATGTCGGGCGGATCATCCGCCAGATCAAGGCGCAGAAGATCCCGGCCGTCTTCCTCGAGAACGTCACCAACCCCCGGCTGATCGAGCAGATCGCGCGCGAATCCGGCGCCAGGGTCGGCGGAAAGCTCTATTCCGATGCGTTGTCGGACCCGGCCGGCCCGGCGGGGACTTACATCGGCATGATGACGCACAATATAAGCGAGATCGAAAAGGCGCTCGGCGCAGGCCCGGCCTGAACGCCGGCCCAAGCCAGATCATCAGGTCGAACCATGCCCGAAAAAATTCCCGTCACGGTGCTCACCGGCTATCTCGGCGCCGGCAAGACCACGCTGCTCAACCGCATCCTGACCGAGGACCACGGCAAGAAATTCGCCGTGATCGTCAACGAGTTCGGCGAGACCGGCATCGACGGCGACCTCGTGGTCGGCGCCGATGAGGAGGTCTTCGAGATGAACAATGGCTGCATCTGCTGCACCGTGCGCGGCGACCTGATCCGCATCCTCGACGGGCTGATGAAGCGCAAGGGCAAGTTCGACGCCATCATCGTCGAGACGACGGGTCTGGCCGACCCCGCCCCCGTGGCGCAGACCTTCTTCGTCGACCAGGATGTCGGCGACGCCACGAAGCTCGACGCCGTCGTCACCGTGGCCGACGCGAAATGGCTGACGCAGCGGCTGAAGGATGCGCCCGAGGCCAAGAACCAGATCGCCTTCGCCGACGTGATCGTGCTCAACAAGACCGATCTCGTGACCGCCGACGAACTCGCCGCCGTCGAGGCGGCGATCCGCGCGATCAACCCCTACGCCAAGCTGCACAAGACGCAGCGCTGCGAACTGCCGATCGCCACGCTGCTCGACCGCAACGCCTTCGATCTCGACCGTATTCTGGATATCGAGCCGGATTTCCTGGAGTCCGGACATCACCATCATCATTCCGACGACGTGCGATCCCTGTCCTTCACCATTCCAGGCGATGTCGATCCCGAGAAGTTCATGCCGTGGATCAACGACGTCTCGCAGTTGCAGGGACCGAGCATCCTGCGCTCAAAGGGCATCCTCGCCTTCAAGGACGAGCCGCGCCGCTTCGTCTTCCAGGGCGTGCACATGATCCTCGATGGCGATCTCCAGCGCGACTGGAAGGAGGGCGAGGCGCGCAGCTCCCGGCTCGTCTTCATCGGTCGCGATCTCGACGAGGCGGAGCTGCGCAAGGGGTTTCTCGCCTGCGCGGCCTGAGCGTGGCGGGCGTTCCCGCTCACCGCCAGATCGTCTTGGCCGCCGCGAGCAGTCGCGTGCGTTCGGCGAGCCCGTTGCGCCCGCCATTGACCAGCTTGGTGACGCCCGCGACGTTGTCGGCGTCGGCGGGACCATTGCAGCCGCGCTCGCGCCAGTAGGCGAGGGCGACGGCGAGCGAGATCGCGGGCTCCTTCGCCCGTTCGGGAAAGCCTTCGAGGTCGACGCCGACCAGCGCGCCGAAGCGTCGGTAATTCGCGCGTCCGGTCAGCTGGAAGATGCCGCGTCCGCGATAGCGCGCGCCGTCGCCGGGCCGGAGGTTGCCGAGGTCGCGCCGGCCGTCATAGCGGGCGAAATACGCCGCCCCGCCATATTCCTCCAGCGTGCGGAAGCGATCGGTCTCATGGGCCGCCTGCGCCAGGAAATGGCAGAGGCGCAGCCGCGTCGTGACGTCGGCCGTGACTGCGAGTCCATCGAAACCGGCCGCGACGCCGGCGATGATGTCCGGCTTGCCCGAGGGGACGAGCCGGCGCAGCCGCTCGGCCGTGACCGAAAGCGGCGATAGCCGAACCGATGGCGGCGCGGTCGCGGTCGTCGAACCCTGCATGGACATGATGGCGCGCTCCTTGAGAGGACAGCGCCATGATGAGGCTGTTTCAGCGCAGGGGGATTGCGCGGGAGGCTGTCCCCGGATGGAGCCTACGTCAGGTGGCGGCGCGAAGACCGAGGCGGTCAGCGGCCATATCGAGCCGCTTGTCACGGGTCCAGAGCGTCGCGTTGGCCAAGCGCGCTGACGCCAGGAGGTGGGCATCGACATAGCCGATGCCGAGGCCATGGAGGCGTTCGCGCTCGATCAGGTCGAGCACTTCGTCATGCGTCGCGATCGGAGCCTTGTGCTGCCCTCTCAACATCAGAATGACCGACTGACGCTGGCCGATCGAACCAAGCGCGATCTCACCGATCACGAAGGGATGCATCAGGGTCTGCTCTCGAGTCATGGCCGCGCTGAGGCGCGGGTCAGCGCGCCGGAAATGGTCGATCCAGATCGACGCGTCGACGACGATCACGCCGCGTCGCTGCGACGACGGGGCGCTGCCGTTGCGTTGGGATCGGAGCCGCCCAGCTTGATCAGACGACGCGTGGTCTCCTGATGGATCAGCGCTTTCAGCGCCTCGCGGAGAAGCGCGGACTTCTCTTTCAGGCCCGTATAGGCCTGAGCCTGCGCAATCAATTCGTCGTCGAGAGTAACCGTCGTTCTCATGGCCTCAAGCTCCTGCGGAGGCATCGGATATAGCATCAGATGATGCGCAATTCCATGCCTGCCATCGCCCGGCCGCTCAGGCGCCCGCCACCTTCTGATAGTCCTTCACATCCGAGAACGTGACCTCCGGAGCCCGCTCCGCGTCGTATTTCAAGGTGAACTGGCTCGACGCCATGAACACCGGATCGCCGTCGAGATCATCGGCCATCGCCGACGGCTTCAGGCTCACGAACTTCTGCAGCGCGGCCTTGTCGTCGCTCGAGACCCAGCGCGCGATCGAGAACTGGCAGGGCTCGAAATCCACGGGAAGCGAATACTCCGCGTCCATCCGCTCCTTCAGCACGTCGAGCTGGAGCGCGCCGACGACGCCGACGATGGCGGGCGCGCCGTCATGCGGCAGGAAGAGCTGGACGACGCCCTCCTCCGCCATCTGCTGGAGGGCCTCGCGCAGCTTCTTCGCCTTCATCGCGTCCTTGAGCTTGACCCGGCGCAGGATTTCCGGCGCGAAGCTCGGCACGCCCTTGAAGACGATGTCCTCGCCCTCCGTCAGCGTGTCGCCGATCCGCAGCGTGCCGTGGTTGGGCAGTCCGACGATGTCGCCGGCATAGGCCTCCTCGGCGATCGAGCGGTCGCGGGCGAAGAAGAATTGCGGCGCGTTCAGCGGCATCGGCTTGGCGGTGCGCACGAGCCTGGCCTTCATGCCGCGCGAGAGCCTGCCCGAGCAGACCCGCATGAAGGCGATGCGGTCGCGGTGGTTGGGGTCCATGTTCGCCTGGATCTTGAAGACGAAGCCGGTCATTTTCGGCTCGCCCGCCTCGACCGGCCGCTTGTCGGCCACCTGCGCCCTCGGGCTGGGCGCGAGCGCGCCCAGCGCGTCGATCAGGTCGCGCACGCCATAGTCGCGCAGGGCCGCGCCGAAATAGAGCGGCGTCATATGGCCCTCGCGGAACGACTGCAGGTCGAAGGGCTTCAAGCCTTCGGCTGCGAGAAACACCTCCTCGCGCCAGGCCTCGGCCGCGCCATGCGGCAGGAGCTCGTCGAAGAGCGGGTCGTCCCAGCCGGAGACCTTCTGGTCTTGCGCGCTCTCGTCGCCCTTCTGGTTGCGGCGAAACGTGTTGGTCTCGAGGTCGTAGGTCCCGACGAAGTCGCGCCCGCGCCCGACCGGCCAGGTCATCGGCGCGACGTCCAGCGCGAGCGTGTTCTCGATCTCGGCGATCAGCTCGAAGGGGTCGCGCGTCTCGCGGTCGACCTTGTTGATGAAGGTGACGATCGGGATGTCGCGCAGGCGGCAGACCTCGAACAGCTTCTTGGTGCGCGCCTCGATGCCCTTGGCGGCGTCGATCACCATGACCGCGGAATCGACCGCCGTCAGGGTGCGATAGGTGTCCTCGGAGAAGTCCTCGTGGCCCGGCGTGTCGAGCAGGTTGAAGACATGGCTATCGTACTCGAAAGTCATCACCGAGGTCACGACCGAGATGCCGCGCTGGCGCTCGATCTTCATCCAGTCCGACGAGGTCTGGCGGCGGCCGGCCTTGGCGCGGACCTCGCCGGCGAGCTGGATCGCGCCGCCGAAATAGAGCAGCTTTTCGGTCAGCGTGGTCTTGCCGGCGTCCGGGTGCGAGATGATCGCGAAAGTGCGCCGGCGCGCATGCGGAGCCGCGTCCGTGCGATCGATGGTCGAGGTGTCGGTCATGGGCCTGCTTTAGCCAGCAAGGGGGCGGTCAAGTCAATCGCCGGCCGCGTGACGGATTCAGCTCTTCAGGCGATAGCCGGTCCTGAAGATCCAGCCGATGGCCGCGACGCAGGCCACGAGAAACGCCAGCGTCATGCCCAGGCTCAGCCCGACGCCGACATCGGCGACGCCGTAGAAGCTCCAGCGGAAGCCGCTGATCAGATAGACGACCGGGTTGAACAGGGTCACCGTCCGCCAGAACGGCGGCAGCATCTCGATCGAGTAGAACGAGCCGCCGAGGAAGGCGAGCGGGGTGACGATCAGCAGGGGCACGACCTGCAGCTTCTCGAAGCCGTCGGCCCAGATGCCGATGATGAAGCCGAACAGGCTGAAGGTCGTCGCCGTCAGCACGAGGAAGAGCAGCATCCAGCCCGGATGAGCGATCTGGAGCGGCACGAAGAGCGTCGCCGTCGCCAGGATGAGCAGGCCGAGCAGGATCGACTTCGCCGCCGCCGCGCCGACATAGGCCAGAACGGCCTCCCACCACGCGACCGGCGCGGAGAGCAGTTCGTAGATCGTGCCGGTGAAGCGCGGGAAATAGATGCCGAAGGAGGCGTTGGCGATGCTCTGCGTCAGCAGCGAGAGCATGATCAGACCGGGCACGATATAGGCGCCATAGGCGACGCCGTCGATCGCCTGCATGCGCGGCCCGATCGCCGCGCCGAAGACGACGAAATAGAGCGAAGTCGAGATCACGGGCGAGAGAATGCTCTGCATCGGCGTCCGCCAGGTGCGCGCCATCTCGAACAGGAAGATCGCGCGGATGGCGTGGACATTGACGATCGGCGCGCTCATCGGTCCTGCCTCACCAGGCTGACGAAGATGTCCTCCAGCGAACTCTGGCTGGTGCGCAGATCGCTGAAGCGGATGCCGGCCTCGGCCAGGTCGCGCAGAAGTGCGGTGATGCCGGTGCGCTCGGCCCTCGTGTCGTAGGTGTAGACCAGTTCCGCGCCGTCGGCGGCGATCGAGAGATCATAGGAGGCGAGCGCGTCCGGCACGACCTCCAGCGGCCGCTGCAACGACAGCGCGAGCTGCTTCTTGCCCAGTTTGCGCATCAGCTCGGCCTTGTCCTCGACGAGGATGATCTCGCCCTTGCTGATGACGCCGATGCGGTCGGCCATCTCCTCGGCCTCCTCGATGTAATGCGTCGTCAGGATGATGGTGACGCCGTCCTCGCGCAGCTTGCGCACCAGCCTCCACATGTCCTGACGCAGTTCGACGTCGACGCCCGCGGTCGGCTCGTCGAGAAACAGGATGCGCGGCTCGTGCGAGAGCGCCTTGGCGATCAGGACACGCCGTTTCATGCCGCCCGAAAGGGTCATGATCCTGTCGTCGCGTTTGTCCCAGAGCGACAGATCCCTCAGCACCCTCTCGATATGGCCGGGGTCGCGCGGCTTGCCGAACAGGCCGCGGCTGAAGCTCACGGTCGAGCGGACGGTCTCGAAGGCGTCGGTGGTGAGTTCCTGCGGGACCAGGCCGATCTGCGCGCGCGCGGCGCGATAGTCCGCGATGATGTCGTGGCCGGCGGCCAGCACGGTTCCCGCGCTCGGCCTGACCAGTCCGCAGATGATGCTGATCAGCGTCGTCTTGCCGGCGCCGTTGGGGCCGAGCAGGGCGAAGATTTCGCCGCGCCTGATCTCGAGGTCGATGGATTTCAACGCGGCGAAACCCGAAGCATAGGTCTTCGACAGGTTCCGGACGGCGACGATGGGGTCTGGATCGGCGGCAGGCATGGCCAGGATATAGGGTGCGGCGGGAGACGAAGCGATGACGCCGCGATGCGTGGCGAGCACGGCTGCACGGACCTGGCCTTCTGCCTCGGTCCGCTCGAACGACCACGGCCGGGACGAGGCCCGGCCGCGACGCGATGGAACGAACCGGACCTGGCTCAGCGCATGAAGAACCAGAGCAGGATAATGATCGGAATCGGCACGCCAAGCAGCCACAAGGCAATCGAGCGCATCGGAAATATCCCCGCTGGAGTGAGCAATGCGGGGAGAACGCCGTCGCCGGCGGGAAGGTTCCGCCGGAAGCGGGCTTCCGGCGGCTGCGCGATCGCGGGGCCGAGCGGCCGGGGCGGTCTATTTGAAGGCGATGCTGTTGAAGATCTTGGTCATCGCGGCGTCGTGCTCCTGGTGTCCCTCGAGCGAGGCCCAGTAGGTCATCATGATGATCTTGCCGCTGGCGACGTTGGGGTTGATCGCGACGTAGCGGATGATCGAGTCGCCGTCCTTGCTGTTGGCCTTGAGCTCGGTGAAGGACCAGGCCCTGCCGTTGATCTCCTTCTTGGTGGTCTCCGACGAGCCGGTGATCTTGACGCCTTCCTTGTCGAAATAGCCGTTGTGCTCCTTCTGGAGCGCGTCGATCTCGCCAGGGGCCACCACCTCGAACCAGACATAGATCTCGTCGTCGGGCGTCTTGAACTCGATGCCGCGGGCGATCTTCGAACTCGGCCAGGCGTCGGGAACGGTGACGACCGCGATCGGGTCGGCGTCGGTGAGCGTGAGCGGACCAGCCAGCCCGGCGCCGGGCGCAGCGACCACGCCGAAGGCGAAAACGGTGGCGAGACCGAGCGCCGAAAACAGTTTGCGCAGCATGTGATGACCTTCCATGTCCAGTGAACGGCGTCGCTGTCGCACGACGGGCGGCGCAGAGGCCGCGCGCCGTTCGTAGCCCGGATTGTGCCGCCCCGATCCGGCTTGGCAAGCGGGAGCGATCAGGCGGGCAGCCGTTTTGCGGCGCTCGGGTGCCACAGGGGTTGATAACCGTTCACAAGCGCGGCGAGGCTCGCCGGCGGCGTCAGGACGGCGACCGTCCCGGCCGGCCGGCGGACGGGGGCGGCATAGCCCGCGGGCGTCCACGGCAGCGCCAGGCCGCCCTTCAGCGCCAGCCACTCGCCAGTCGCGATCTGCACCATGGCGCCGTCGGGCAGCGTTTCGGCCGGCAGCGCATGCAGGCGTCTGACGCGGCCGATCCGGCGCTCCCCGTCGAGCAGCCGGTCGATCTGCGGAAAGCGCGGCACGTCGGCGAGGCCAAGGCCGGCGACCATCGCGGCGCGGTAGGCCAGCGCGTCGGCCCGCCGGCATTCCATGCATGGCCGGTGGCCGGCCGCCAGCGCGGTGACCTCGTCGCAGAAGAACAGTTCGGTGTAGCCTTGGCCCCAGACCTGCCGCCGGCGCGACTTGAAGGCGAGAACGCAGCAGATCCATTGCCGACTCGCATGGTTGCGCGTCGGCAGGGCGCGGCTGTCGGGATCGTGGAACCGGCCGCCGCGGTTGCCGAAAAGCAATCCCCGCGCCGGATCGGCGAAGAGCGCGCCGTCGGGGCGAACGCGGTTGGGCAAGGGCATGGCCGGTCCTCCCGTCGCCTCGCATCAGGCCGGCGCGACCGGCTTCGTCACGCCCGGAGGCGAGAATGGCCGGGCGACCGGCCCTACCACGGCAGGATGCTCATCAGGTTGCTGCTGCGATCGGTCCAGAGCAGCCGCGAATCCGAGCGGTCGCGCCAGGGCGAGAGCGCGGCCTTGACCTCCGGCACGGTCCAGAAGCCGGCGTCGCGGGTGTAGAGCGCCCAGCTGATCGCGTCGTCGCAGCCCTCCTGCGGCGGCGTCTCGACCCAGTTGACCGTCAGCCCCGAGGCCGCCGCCAGGCCCCGGTGGAGGGGCGCGATCTCGAAGGTGTCGAGTTCGAAGTTGATCGCCAGGACGCCATCCGGCGCGAGATGGGCCAGGTAGGCGTCGAACGCCTCCTTCGTCATCAGGTGCATCGGCGGCGAGGCGCCGCGAAAGGCGTTCATCACGATGACGTCGTAGCGCTGCGAGGCGCCGCCCCGCGCCTCGCGCTCCAGCGCCAGCCTGCCGTCGCCGAGCACGACCTCGTTGGTCGAGGGCGCGTCGCGCAGGAAGCTGAAATGCCGGCTGGCGAGGTCGGCCACGGCGGGGTTGAGCTCGTAGTAGCGGATCACGTCGCCGGGGCGGCCATGGGCGGCGATCATGCCGGCGCCCAGCCCGACGATGCCGATCCGGACCGGGGCCGCCGGGTCGGCGCGCCGTCTGGCGTTGCGGAAGATCGCCTGCCCGACGCCGCTCTCCTTCGTGAAGGCGCAGGCCGGCTCGGCCCTGCGCGCCGGCGCGGCGAACTGCGAGCCCTGGTCGATGCCGGCCTGCTGCATCACCAGCGAAGCCTCCTCCGGCTCGTCCTCGTCCGCCTCGCGCAGGACCTTGACGACGCCGTAGAAGTTGCGGACGCGCTCGACGACATCGCCCGATTTCTCCACTTCCGAGACGATCTGGATCGTCAGCGCCGCCGCGAACAGGGCGCCGGCGCTCGCCAGCGCGGCGGTCGGCAGATCCTTGCGCGCCCCGCGATCGGCGAAGACCAGCCGCAGCGCCAGCCCCGCGAGCAGCGTCAGCGCGATCGCCTGTTCCCAGTAGTCGCTCAGCAGCAGCGGGGCCGCCAGGGCCACGCTCAGGCCGCCCAGCGCGCCGCCGAAGGCCGTGGCGAGATAGAAGCCCGGCAGCCGCGCCGGCTCCGGCTGGATCGCAACCATCTCGCCGTGGCAGATCAGGCAGCCGGAAAACATCAGCACGCACTGCACGATGACGGCGAGGAGAAGCATGACGGCGTCGTCGGGTGTGGGCAAAAGGAAGGCGATGCCGCCGAGAAGCAGGAACGCGATCGTCCAGAACCGGCGCGAATAGAGCCGCCGGTCGCCGAAGGCGATGACGAAGGTCAGGAGGTAGAGGCTCAGCGGCGCGATCCAGAGGAAGGGCACCACCGCCGACCATTGCGTGATCTGGTTCGTGGTCGCCAGCAGCAGCACCGAGCCGAGAGCGGCGTAGAGCACCCAGAGCCAAGCCGGTCCGCCCTGGCGGGCGGCGCCCGGCGAGCGCCGTTCGGAGTCCGTGTCCGCCGGGGCGGCGGCCTGCCGCCAGGCGACGAGCGCGCAAAGCGCAAACAGCAGCGCATAAACGACGAAGCCGGCCGACCAGAGCCGCGTCTGCTCGACGCTGGAGAGGAAGCGCTCGAACACGAAGGGATAGCTCAGCAGGCCGAGGAACGAGCCGAAATTTGAGACGGCGAACAGACGCGAGACGTCGATGCCCGGGCTCGCCCGGGTCAGCCAGCGCTGCAGCAGGGGCGAGGTCGTCGCGAGCAGCACATAGGGGCCGCCGACGCTCACCGCGAGAAGCGCGACGATGCGGCCGGTCGGGTCTCCGGCGCCGTCCGGCTTCCAGCCGTCCGACGGGGTGATCGGCAAAAGCAGCAGCATCGCCGCCAGCAGCGCGACCTGCGCCAGCGCCTGCCAGCGCAGGGAGAAGGGCTGCGTCACCGCATAGGCGTAGGCGTAGCCCGCCAGCAGCGCGACCTGGAAGAACAGCATGCAGACGATCCAGGTCGCCGCGCTGCCGCCGAACCAGGGCAGGATGTATTTCGCCATCACCGGCTGAACCTGAAAGAGCAGGAAGCCGGCCAGTCCCATCGTGGCTGCGTAGAGCAGGGTGATCGGGCGGGAGGAGGCCATGTCGCGATCCGGAAGCGCAGGCGCGCGGCGGCCCCGCGGCGAAGCACCGTGGCAGGTAAAATCGTCGCTGCGCAATCGCTTCCTCGCGTCTGCGCCATGGCGCCGCGCGGTCTGGCCCCGATCGCGACTTTGCGGCAAGGTCGGCGGTGGGCTGACTGCGCTGACGCGTCGTCGCCGGGGGCGCGAGACGGCATGAGCAATACCCACGACAGCGAGCCGCACGGGCTCGTTCCCCACCCGGAGCGCGGCGCGATCCTCGGCGAGATCCACGCCCGCCCCTTCGCCCCGGTCGAGACGCCGCGCCGGTTGCTGCATTTCGCTTTCCTGACCGATTCCACGCAGGCGGCCGCCGATCGCGAGGCGCTGATGCGCTTTTGCAATGAACGCGGCGCCGCTCCTCCCCTCGACGGCGCCAAGCACCACCGCGTCCGGCTGGGGGAGGCCAGCCTGCGCTGGGAACAGCACAGCGAGTTCACCACCTACAGCTGGGAGCTGCCCGCCAGCGCCGCCGCGCCGTTCCAGCCGGCGACCGGCGTGCTCGCCCATGGCATGGCGGCCTTGCCGCAGCCGGGCCCGCATCTGGTCTCGGTCGATCTCCATCTCCTGCCCGATGGCGACTTTTCCGGCCTCGATGCGATCTTCGACGCCGCGAGCCTGGCGGCCTGTCTCGTCGACAATGGCGGCGCCATCGCGGCGACCGATTTTCGCGCCGGCGCCGACGGCTTCGTCCGCATCCTGCTGCTCGACCGCGCCCTGACGCCCTCGCGCGCCGGCGCTCTGACGCAGCGCCTGCTCGAGATCGAAACCTACCGGACGCTCGCTCTGCTCGGCCTGCCGGAATCATGGCGCATCGGCCCCTCCGTGCGCAGGACCGAGGAGACCCTCGTCAGGATCGTCTCGACCATGACCGCGACCAACGGGCTTGCCGCCGACCATGCCCTGCTCGACGAGATGACGGCGCTGGCCGCGCGACTGGAATCGGAGGCCGCCTCTTCCAATTACCGTTTCGGCGCGAGCCGCGCCTACGACACCATCGTCCAGCAGCGGCTTCTCGCCATCGGCGAGCAGCCATTCGCCGGCTGGCCGACGATCACCGCCTTCCTCGCCCGCCGCATGGCCCCGGCGATGCGCACCTGCCAGATGCTGCAGGAGCGCCAGGGCGATCTGGCGACGCGGCTCGCCCGCGCCGCCAATTTGCTGCGCACCCGCGTCGACGTCGCGCTCGAACAGCAGAACCGCGACCTGCTGGGCGCGATGAACGACCGCGCCCGGATGCAGTTGCGCCTGCAGCAGACGGTCGAGGGGCTCTCGGTCGCGGCGATCGCCTACTATGTCGTCAGCCTGTTCGGCTACATCGCCAAGGGCGCCAAGGATTCAGGTTGGCTGCGCATGGAGCCCGGTCTCGCGACCGCGCTGTTCGTGCCGGTCGCGCTGCTCGGCGTCTGGGCTGCGGTGAGGCGGATCAGGCGCGGGAACGGCGGGGAGGATTGAGCCTCCTCAGACCTCCTTGAAGCCGTAATCGGGGATGCCCTGTTCGTTGCCGTAATATTTATAGGGCAGGAACTTGCCGGACATGCCGATCTTGACGCGGTCGCCCTTTGGATTCGGCTCGCGCTCGAACTCGATGTTGAAGTCGATCGCCGACATGATGCCGTCGCCGAACTCCTCCTCGATCAGCGCCTTCCAGGCCGGGCCGTTGACCATCACCATCTCGTAGAAGCGGTAGATCAGCGGGTCGGTCGGCGGCATCGGCGTGCCGCCGCCGCGATAGGGCACCTCGTTGAGCATGCGCTTCTCGTTCTCGGTCAGCCCGAACAGCGCGGCGGCCTTCTCGGCCAGCGGCTTGACCAGCTTCATCTGGCCGAGCAGCGCGCCGACGATCAGCACCTCGGACATGCCGCCGATCTCGTCGGTGATGTATCTCCAGCTCCAGCCGTTCTCGCGCTTGATGTCGAGGATCTTCTCGGTGAGTTCTTCGCGCTTCATCGTTGTTCTCCTGTCACGTCTTGCTTGAGCGATGAAACGCGGGGAACCCCTCTCCTGTAAGGAGAGGGGCAGGGGTGAGGTGTCGGCCCCTTTGACCAGTGGGGCACAAACCTGACCGCCGCTGCGGTGAGGTCGCGGCCACGGTGTCGAACGGCCGACCCCTCACCCTGCCCTCTCCCTACGGGAGAGGGTTCCCCGCGCATTCCTCGAATAGGTCCGAGCGTCATGGCGATCATGCCGCCGCACGACCGGCCGGACCGGGCGTGCCGCCCGCGGTCGGGCGCACCACCGGCGGGTGGCGGCGGTCGTAGCCCTCCGGCATGTCGTCCTTGAAGCTCCGGGAGCGGAACACAAGGAAATCGATCAGATGGTTCCGGATGGCGTAATAATCGGCATGATGATGAACTTCCGTGCGCTGGCGGTCGCGCGGCAGCGGGTTCTCGACGATCTCGGCGATCAGGGCCTGCGGCCCGTTGGTCATCAGCACGATGCGGTCGGCGAGATAGATCGCCTCGTCGACGTCATGCGTGATCATGAACGCCGTCTGCCCGGTTTCGAGGCAGATGCGGCGGACCTCGTCCTGCAGCGTGCCGCGCGTCAGCGCGTCGAGCGCCGAGAAGGGCTCGTCCATCAGCATCATCTTGGGTTCGATCGAGAGCGCGCGGGCGATGCCGACGCGCTGCTTCATGCCGCCGGAGAGCTCCGAGGGCTTCTTCATCTCAGCGCCCTTGAGCCCCACCTTTTCGATGAAGGCCATCGCATGGGCGACGACCTTGTCCTTGCTCCAGCTCCGGTGCCGGGCGCGCACGGCGTAGGCGACGTTGCCGAGCACGCTGCGCCAGGGCAAAAGGGAGTGGCCCTGGAAGATCACGGCGCGGTCGAGCGACGGCCCCTCGATAGCCTTGCCGTCGACGATGGCCGCGCCATCGTCGGGCGCGTCGAGCCCGTTCAGGATGTTCAGCACCGTCGTCTTGCCGCAGCCGGAATGGCCGATGATGCAGGCGAACTCGCCCTTTTTCATCGAGAACCAGAGGTCCTCGAACACCGTCGTCGCGCCGCCGCCGGCCTTGGGATAACGCCGGCTGATGCCCTCGATCGAGATGAACTTGTCGCTGCTGATGTCCATCGGCTCAATCCGGATAGGTCACCGCCCGCTGGGCGCGGGCCAATGTCTGGTCGAGCAGCATGCCCATCACGCCGATGACGAAGATCGCGACGATGACGTTGGTGATCGAGAGGTTGTTCCACTCGTTCCAGACGAAATAGCCGATGCCGGTGCCGCCCACGAGCATCTCTGCCGCGACGATGACGAGCCAGGCGATGCCGATCGAGATGCGCATGCCGGTCAGGATGGTCGGCGCGGCGGCGGGCAGGATGATGGTGAAGGCGCGCTTCACCGGGCCGACCTCGAGCGTGCGCGCGACGTTGAGCCACTCCTTGCGCACGGCCGAGACGCCGAAGGCGGTGTTCAGCAGCATCGGCCAGACCGAGCAGATGAAGATCACGAAGATCGCCGAAATGCCCGAATCCTTGATCGTGTAGAGCGCCAGCGGCATCCAGGCCAAGGGCGAGATCGGCTTCAGCACCTGGATGAACGGATCGAGCGCCTTGGAGATCAGCGGCGACATGCCGATCAGGAAGCCGAGCGGCACCGCCAGCAGCACGGCCAGAAAATAGCCCAGCAGCACGCGCCCGAGCGAATAGGCGAGCTGGACGCCGAGGCCCTTGTCGTTGGGGCCCTTGTCGTAGAACGGGTCCCTGAGATGACCCCAGATCGTCTTGCCGACATCAAGCGGACCCGGCATCGCCGATTTGCCCTGCGTCGCCTGCTGGCCGAGAAGTCGGGCGTATTCCGGATCGATATTGGCGGCCGGCGCGCTGCCGCCCGACTGCACCGCGACATGCCAGCCGGCGAGGAAAACGAACAGGATCGCCAGCGACAGGACGATCGCGCGGAGGTTGAGCGAGGCGGTCATTGCGACATCCTCGCCGTCTTCGCGAGGAGTGCGGCGACGAAGCAACCTTGGGAGATGTCGAGCGAGACTCCGGATTGCGTCGCGGCGACCGCCCTCGGGCTTGCCGAAGGCAAGACCCGGGGGCTCGCAATGACGGTTTGAGCCGTGATCGACATCTCGCTCACGTCCGCTTGATCGCGAAGCTTTTGATGTAGTCCTCGGGCTTGGAGGAATCGAAGGTCTTGCCCATCACCACGATGGTCTTCGAGCCCGAGGTCGGCGGCGTCAGGCCGACCTCCTTCATCAGCCGCGCCGTGTCGGTTTCGAGGAAGACCTGGTTGGCGACGCTCTTGTAGTCGATCTCGCCCTTGACCTGGCCCCAGCGCTTCATCTGCGTCAGGATCCAGATCGCGAAGCCCTCCCAGGGGAAGGGGTCGAAATCGATCCGCTTCGGGTCGCGCTTGATGGCGCCGAGCCCGTCGGCATAGGTCCCGGTCAGAACCTGCTCGACCACGGTCACCGGCTGGTTGAGATAGTTCGCCGGCGCGATTGCGGCCGCGATCTCCTTGCGGTTCTCGTCCTTGGTGGCGTAGGCGGTGGCGTCGATGATCGCCTTGAGCAGCGCCGCATAGGTGTTCGGCGTCTGGGTGACGAACTCCCTCGAGGCCGCGAAGGCGCAGCACGGGTGGCCATCCCAGATCTCCTTCGACAGGATGTGGATGAAGCCGACGCCGTCGAAGACCGCGCGCTGGTTCACCGGATCGGGCGCGAGGAAGCCGTCGATGTTGTCGGCGCGCAGGTTGGCGACCATCTCCGGAGGCGGCACCGAGCGGATCTGCACGTCGGTGTCGGGGTCGATGCCGTTCTCGGCGAGGTAGTAGCGCAGCAGGTAGTTGTGCATCGAATAGTCGAAGGGCACGGCGAACTTGAAGCCCTTCCACGATTTCGGGTCGCGCCTGTCCTTGTGCTTGGTTGCGAGCGTGATCGCCTGGCCGTTGATGTTCTCCACCGCCGGCATGGTGTAGGGGATCGGGTTCGAGCCGACGCCCATCGAGATCGCCAGCGGCATCGGCGAGAGCATGTGGGCGGCGTCGTATTCCTTGTTGATCGTCTTGTCGCGGACCACGGCCCAGCCGGCCGTCTTGATGACTTCGACGTTCAGCCCGTGCTTGGTGTAGAAGCCCAGCGGCGAAGCCATGATGATCGGCGTCGCACAGGTGATCGGGATGAAGCCGACCTTCAGGTCTTTCTTCTCCGGCACGGCCTGGGCAAAGACCTCGGTGGCGAACCCGATCGGGAACAGGCTCGAGATCGCCGCCGTCGCCGTCGAGGCGCCGACCGTCTTCAGGAAGAGCCGGCGCGCCGCGTCCTGCGGGAAGATGGCGCGGATGATCGCGTTCTCGACGACGCGCTGGTAGCGGCTCTCGTCGGAGGCCGACGCCTCGACCGCATCGGCGCGGATGGCGCGCTCATGCTCGGACTGGCTCTCGTGCCGGCCGCAGTCGCAGCCCCGCGTGATGCGGCGGCCGGCGTCGAACGGGTTCTTGAACATGGCCATGCGCTTTTCCTCCGGGCGGGTCGAACGGGACGGCGTGACTTCACGAGTCGGATAGCAAGGGCCGGGCCAAGCGCCGCGCAGTCTCGCATCCGCGGAATTTCAAAGGCTTGCGGTGTCGGGTCTCTTGACGAAATCTCGTAAATCACGACATTTCGTCGATACATTCACGGAATCTCGGAGTCGATGTCCGCCCCGCTCTCGCCATCTCCCGATCCGGTCTTCGCCAGCGCGGCGGACGCCATGCTGGTCGTCGCGATCCGGAGCGGCGGCGTGCTCGGCGCCAACCGGGCGGCCTCACGGCTGCTCGGCCGCAGCGTCGCGGATCTGTGCGGGCTCGGCGTATTCGAGCTGTTCCCGGACCAGATGCCGGCGCTGACGGCGTTCACCGACGCCGTCCTGAGCCAGGG
>JAKFWE010000321.1 GCA_021732895.1 Allobosea sp.
TCTTGCCGCTCTGGAAGGGGCCGACGAGCGCGATGCATCGCGGCCCCGTGCGTCGATCGCCGTTGCCGGCGCCTGCATTCCCTGACATCGCGGCCATGGTCGTCCTCCTTCGGGTTCGAGCCGCCGGGAGCAAGGCCTGCCTGCATCGGCGGCGGAAATCCGGCGGGAACGAACGGGATGCGCCCACGCCGGCGAGGCGGCGGTCGCTCCGGCCCGACAAGGTCGGGCGGCCGTCGAAGAGGGATGTCGAGCGGAGGTTCGCGCCGATTGGAGGCGGGTGCAAGGGGAAACTATGGACGCGCGGGGAACCCCTCTCCTGTAAGGAGAGGGGCAGGGGTGAGGTGTCGGCCCCTGGACCAGTCCGGCATCGGCCCGACGGCGTCGGCGGTGAGGTCACGGCCAAAGCGTCAAGGGGCCGACCTCTAACCCTGCCCTCTCCCTCCGGGAGAGAGTTCCCCGCGATGTCAGCGCGTCAATAGCTACCGGTTGCGCCGCTCGCCGCGCAGCGTCGCCAGCCCGATCCCGGCAGCCTCGAAGCCGCCATCGACCGCCAGAATTTGCCCGGTGATGTAGCTCGCCTTGTCGCTGCACAGGAACACGATCGCCTGCGCCAGCTCCTCCTCCAGCCCGTAGCGGGCGAGCGGGATGGCGTCGCGGTAATCGGCCCGGATCTCGGGCGAATGCACCGCCTTGGCCATGGCGGTGTCGACCGGGCCGGGTGCGACCGCGTTGACCCTGATGCCGAGCGAGGCGAGTTCCGCCGCCTGCTGCCTGGTGAGATGCGCGAGCGCGGCCTTCGAGGTGCCGTAGGCGACGCGGAGCGTCGAGGCGCGAATTCCCGAGATCGAGGTGATGTTGACGATCGCGCCGCCGCCATGATCCGCCATCAGCGCGGCCGCCGCCTGGCTGGTCAGGAACGGGCCGGTGAGGTTGACCGCCATGACGCGGCTCCACTCCTCCAGCGTCGTCTCCAGCAGCGGCTTGAATACCGCCGTGCCGGCATTGTTGACCAGCGCGTCGAGCCGGCCGAAGCGGGCGGCGAGCGCGGCGAAGGCGGCGGTGATCGCGACGGGATCGGCGAGGTCGCAGGTCAGCGCGAGCGTGTCGTCCGGCCGGGCGATCGCGGCGACGGCCGCTTCCAGCAATTCGCCCTCGACGTCCAGCAGCGCGACGCGCCAGCCCTCGGCGAGAAACAGCCTGGCGGTCGCCAGCCCGATGCCGCGCGCGGCTCCGGTGACCAGCGCGACGCGGGTCGTGTCTGTCATGTCGTGGAACCTCCGCATATCTCCGCGGCCGGCTGCTACACCCATGCGGCGCCCGGCGGAAGCGGCGCCAGGCGCGGGGCGCTCAGACGCCGATGAAAGAGGCCGCGCCGATCAGCGAGGCCGCGAAGTCGAGCCGCTCCGCCAGCCCGAGATGGCCGGTCTCGTCGGCGAAAATCTGCATCAGCGCAAAGAAGCCGATGACGCCGATGCGGGGAAGAACGTCGTAGCGCAGAAACCCGTCCTCGGGTCGCGGCTTGCGCTTGCGCAGTTGCGAGATCACCAGCGCGACGGCGAGCACGACGGCGTAGAAGACGTAGCTCTCGAAACGCAGCAATGTGCCGACCATGCCGTGCTCGGCGACGAGATGCGCCTGCGCGACGAGGCTGAACAGCACATTGCCGACGCAGGCGGCGCAGAAGGTGGCGCAGGCGATGCGCAGGCGCGGATGGTTCTTGAACCAGCGCGCGAAGGCCGGGTAGAAGAAGAAATCGACCAGCACCTCCTTGAAATAGAACAGATAGCGGTTCCAGAACTCGGCCAGCGTCCGCGCCGTCAGCGGTCGCGCCATGTTGCGCGGGATGCAGAAGCCCGCCATCCGGATCACCGCGACCATGACATGCCAGAAGGCGCCGACCGTCAGCATCGTGACGACGAAGTTCTTGAAGACCACGCCCCAGCCGGCGAGCGCCGGCAGCGGCCGGCCTTCGGCCGTCAGCGTCACCGCCTCGTTCAGCGTCGGAAAATCCGCCGTCTCGTAGAAGAGCCGCGACAGGATGGCGTTCGCCGCCACGAGCATGACCGCCCAGACGATCAGCTTGAGCGCCTTCAGCCGCGTCGCCGCCAGCGCCTCGGGCGTCTTCGCCTCGAAGGTCTTCAGATAGGTCAGTCCCTTGAACGGGATCGACGGGCCGCCCCAGAACGGCCGCAGGAAACCGAGCCGCTGCAGCGTCGGCGTCTCGTCCTTGCCGCGCTGGTCGGCGAGTGCGTAGGCGAGGAAGAAGAACGCGCCCGAATAGATCGCGATGAAGGTCCAGAGCAGGGCGTGCGCCGCCGTCCCGGGCGCGATGACGCCTCCGAGCGCGAGCAGCAGGCCGAGCGCGACGAACTGGCCGAGCACGGGGCGCCGGCCGAACAGGCGCGTGCGGAAGCGCCGGTGCAGCCGGAGCGCGATCCCGCAAAGCATGAGGAAGACCAACACCATCGGCGTCTGCACGGCGACATGCGGCAGCTCCGCCAGTTCCGGCGCGGCTTCCTGGGCGCGCTCGACGAAGGCGCGCTGCTGCTCGTAGCGGAATGGCCGCAGCAGCAGGTAGGCGAGGCCCGACAGCGCGACGAGGGCGAGGCGGCGCGCCGGCCAGAGCGCGCAGGCGACGAGCGTCAGCGCGATCAGCGCGATCGACGCGGCCGAAACCTGGCTGCTCGCAGCCAGCGCCGCGAGGAAGGCCACATGCAGCGCGACCGCGCCGGCCGGGGTCGCCGCGAAGGCGAGCGCGGCCGGGTCGCGATCCATGCCGAGCCAGGCGCGCCGCCAGGCGAGCGGCCCGGCGGACGAGGGAACGAGCGCCGCGGCCGCCGCCGGGGTCGTGATCGCGGCGGGCGCGGGATCAGACATGCGCGGCCGCCAGCGCCTCGATCTGGGCGAGCGTGTCGAGCTGCGTCACGTCGAAGTCGGCATCCGCGAGATCGATGCCGAAATCGCGCTCCAGCGCCATCATCACCTCGGTCGCCGCGAGAGAATCGAGCTTGCCGCTGAAGAACAGCGAATCATGCTCGCCGACCGGGCCGGCATGGCCGCGTTCCGCCAGCATGCCGAGGATGAGGCCGCGGATGTACTTGCCCATGGCGGCCTCCTCAGGCGACGGTTTCGCGCGTGCGCGCCGGCGTCGCGGCGACGCCGAGGTCGAGCAGGGCGAGGAGCGCGCGCCGGTCGATCTTGCCGTTGACGTTCTGCGGCATCGCATCAAGGCGGTGGATCGCGGCGGGCAGCATGTAGCGCGGCAGGCCGGTCAGCATGCGCGCGCGGATCTCGTCCTCGGCGATCCCGCCGCCGACGACGAAGCTGACGAGCCCCTCGGCCGAGCCATGCGTCACCGGCCAGGCCACCGTGGCGGCGAGCTCCGTGCCGGCGGCGCGGCGCAGATGCATGTCGACCTCCTCCAGCTCGATGCGGTTGCCCTTGACCTTCACCTGGTTGTCGATGCGGCCGAGGTGGTGGAACACGCCGTCGGCGTCGCGGCTGCCGAGATCGCCGGTGAGATACCAGCGCTTGCCGTCGATGACGCGGAAGCGGTCGGCGGTGAGCTCCGGCTGGCCGAAATAGCCGATGCCGAGCTGAGGGCCGGCCAGCGCGATCTCTCCCGGCGCGCCCGGGGGGACGGGCCGCTGCCGGTCGTCGAGGATGGCGACCTCCATCGTCGGATAGGGCGCGCCGATGGCGACGATGCCGCGGCTCTGCGTGAGCACCGGCGGGTCGGTCAGCCGCTGGCGCAGGCCGATCACGGTGCATTCGGTCGGTCCGTAGATGTTCTCGACGACGCCGTTGGGCGCCGCCGCCGCCCAGGCCTGCGCGGCCTCGAGCGGCAGCGGCTCGCCGCAGAATATGGAGAGCCTGAGCGAGGGCAGCAGGCCGGGCTTCAGCACGCCGCTGCGGCGCATCAGCCCGATCACGGTGGGCACCGACATCCAGACGGTCAGCGCCTGCCGGCGGATGAAGCGCGCCGGCGCCATCAGTTCGAGTTGCGACATCACGTGCAGGGACGCGCCGGCCTCCAGGCACAGGAAGAGGTTGTGGACGGTCAGGTCGAAGGTGACGTCGCAGGCCTCGCCGATCCGGTCCTGCGGACGATAGGCGGTCCAGCTTCGGCTCTGCTCGACATAATGCGCCAGAGAGCCCGCCGAAATCATCACGCCTTTCGGCAGCCCGGTCGTTCCCGAGGTGAAGATGACATAGCCCAGAGCGTCGGCCGGGACATGGGTTGGCTCCGGCAGGAGCGGGGCCGCGAGCCGCTCGCGCGAGGCGAGGCGCTGGCCCCGGCGGGCGGGCGATATGGTCTCGCCATCGGGCGCGACCACGAGATCGGGCGCCGCCGCCAGCACCTCGGCGCCCAGCAGCGCAGCGCCGTTGGCGTCGCAGACCAGCGCGTCGAGATCGAGCAGGCGCATCAGCGCGACGAGCCGCTCCGCCGGCCATTTCAGGTTGAGCGGAACATAGGCGAAGCCCGCCCAGCAGGCGCCGAGAATGCCGAGATAGGCCTCGAGCGAGCGCGTGCCCAGCACGCCGATCCGGCCGGAGCGCCTCAGCGGAGCGAGCGCGGCGGCCAGCGCCGAGACCTTCTCCGACAGATCGCCATAGCTGAACGCCTCGCCGCCGACCACGAGCGCGAGATCACCCGGGTGAGAGCGTGCGCGGCGTGCAAACGACAGAACAAGATTATAGTTGTCCGATGGCATCCTGCCCCCCTGGCCCTTGTCGTTCCTTCAGTTATACCAATGCTGCGCAGTCGATGCGTTAACGGCCGGCGTAAAGATCGCGCCAACGTTAATCCGGGCACCTGGTATATACTCGTATAAGTTGTGGTATTACAATTGAACAATCTCAGATATTTTCTTCTCTTGGGGCTGAATGCGGTCAGGGCCGGGCGGCGGCGTCGGGAGGATCGCGGTCGCGAGGGTTTCCCGAACGCCGCGCGGAAGCGCTCGACATCCTGCCGCCTTTCGGCTATGGCCCGCGCACTCAATTGAAAACAGCGCGCCGTAACGCCCGC
Source organism: Allobosea sp. (assembly GCA_021732895.1). GTDB lineage: Bacteria > Pseudomonadota > Alphaproteobacteria > Rhizobiales > Beijerinckiaceae > Allobosea. Next base: position 5,030 of record JAKFWE010000321.1, read on the forward strand.
GTGCACACACGCGACAACGGCATTTGGAGAGCCCCATGAACATCATCGAGCAGCTCGACGCCGAGCAGGTCGCCCGCCTCAGCGAGGGCAAGGACATCCCGCATTTCCAGCCCGGCGACACCGTGCAGGTCAACGTCAAGGTCAAGGAAGGCGAGCGCAGCCGCGTCCAGGCCTATGAGGGCGTCTGCATCGCCCGCAACGGCGGCGGGCTGAACCAGAGCTTCACCGTCCGCAAGATCAGCTATGGCGAGGGCGTCGAGCGCGTCTTCCCGCTGTTCTCGCCCAACCTCGATTCGATCAAGGTCATCCGCAAGGGCAAGGTGCGCCGCGCCAAGCTCTATTACCTGCGCGACCGCCGCGGCAAGTCGGCCCGCATCGCCGAGCGCGTCGAGGCCCGTCCGCCCAAGGGCGCCAAGGCCGAAGCCAAGAAGTAAGCCAGGGCTTCAGCGCTCGAGCGTTTCGAACGCGGTCCTCCGGGGCCGCGTTTTTGTTTTGGCCGTATGTCTGGCGACAACACGCCGCCATCCGTCTTTGCAAGCGCAGCGAAGCAATCCAGCGGTCTCGCTCGGCGTCTTTCTGGATTGCTTCGCTTCGCTCGCAAAGACGTGGAGGCTGCGCGGAGCCGGCTACTCCTGCCCCCCGAAGGTCATGTCCCGCCGCGCCGTCAGGATCGAGATCGAATAGCCCGCCACCACATCGACCAGCGCCATCAGCGTGATGATCAGGAAGGTGCCGGTGCCGAAGCCCGGGATCAGCAGGAAGATCACGAAGCAGGCGATGAAGACCAGCATCGACAGCCCGTGATTGAGGATCGAGCTCGATTTGGCGCTGGTCGCGTTCATGATCTCGAAGAACAGCACGATGGTCGAGATCGCCAGCACGAGTTCGCTGACGGTCATGGCGAAGCGCTCGCCGGAGGGCAGGGCGAAGGCCAGCACCTCTCGCGCCAGCGGCACGCCGGTGATCGCCACCGGGACGGCATAGGCGATCACCGTCAGCACCATGAAGGGAAAGAACCGCAGCATCTCGTCACCTGTCTTCCGCCCGGTGGACACAAGCCCCCGGCGGGACTGCATAGCACCCGAGAATGGCCTGCGCACGCGCGGCGACGCGGATGGCGACGCTGCGGCAGTTCGGCTGGACAAGACGCGCAGCGCGAAGTAATTTTCAATCTTCGGTTGTTTTTCGCTGCGTCACGGGGCGGCAGATGCGTTCCTCATCCAGTTCCGCGCTCGCAATTCTTGCCGCGGCTGCCTTGCAGGGATGTTCGCTCAGTCCTTCCAGCGCCGATTTCGGAGAATATTTCCAGTCCGACAGGATCGCCAATCGCAACAGCTGCGAATTCCGGGAGGAATTGATCGATCTGACCGCCAGCCTGGTCGAGGATGCCGGCCTCGCCGACACGATCCGCAAGGATCCGAAAACGCTCTTCAACAATATAGGCCGGTTCAGGCCGGAAACTCGGGACCTGATCGAACGGTTCAGAACCGCGACCGTGGCCTATTCCTACACGTTCACAACGACGGAGAACAATAACCTTTCCGGAAATGCGCTCGTCGCATTTCCCTATACGCCGCTTAATCTGACGTTCAACGCCCAGAACGACCGTTCCAGGCAGACGATCGACAGGTTCACCACTTCGGACAACTGGTATGATCTGTTCGAAGACAAGGTCGTCGTGGAGCGATGCAAGGGCTTCGTTCCGGCGAACCGGAATTTCGCCTATCCCCTGACCGGCAAGATCGGACTGCGCGAGCCGATCAAGAGTTTCTTCGACCTGGTCCAGGTCGGCGCCCTCTCGGGCGACCAGGCCAACCTGGCCGCCAAGACGGTGTCGTTCGATTTCCTGACCCGACTGGTCGGAAGGGTCGATCCGAGCGTCGAGCTGGTCCGCTTCGGCGGATCGCCGCAATTCGTCTCGGCGAGCGGCTCCGCCGAGGTTCGGCGCGAGGACAGGCATCAGGTCAGCATCACGATGGCCATCCCCAAATCCGCGCCCAAATCCGCGCCGAAGACGGTGGCCGTGCGCGCAGCGCGCAAGGACTCGGAGGCGAAGGCCGTGTTCGAGAACAAGCGGGTTGAGGATCTCGAGGCGTTCGGCGCGTTCGGGCGCCGCTGACCAACAGGAGAAGACCACGATGGAAAAGCCGGCCAACCCGCCCGACATGCCGATCTCGGTCTCGCTGATCCTGTCATTGGCGAGTGCGATCCTGAAGAACGACGGTCAGAAAAAGCAGCTGATCCAGTACTGCGAAAGCCGAAACATCAATCTCTGGATGTCCCAGGCCGACATCGACACCGTCAAGGAATTCCTGTTTCCGGAGCTGGAATCCTCGCGTTTCAAGTTCTCCGAGGGGGCGCTGGAGTCGCTCCGGGCGGGCCGCTGCAAGGAATAGATCGGCCTGCCGAGGCTGCCGCCTTCGTTGCCGGCGCGAGCCTGTCCTGTTAGAACCGCGTCATGACGCAAGTTCGACAGGTTCGCCATGACGGCAGGCGCATCGTGCTCCGGGCGGCTTCGTGCGCACGCCCCGCAGCGCCGGGCGTCACGCTCGACGATCACGCCCGTCTGCCGTGGCGCTTCCACGGTCGCTTCACGGCCTCGACCGCCGCAGGCCTTGGCCGCGCCTGAGACCGGCCCCTCGTCCGGCGACAGGCGAAGGTGTTGCATGCGCCCGCTCCGCGAGCAGGCGTTCCAAGTTTTGAGACCGCTTCCACGACATCGAGGCTTATCGCCATGACCGCGACTTCCGCCCCCAGAACCCTCTACGACAAGATCTTCGACGACCACATCGTCGACCGGCAGGAGGACGGGACCTGCCTGCTCTATATCGACCGCCACCTCGTGCATGAGGTGACGAGCCCGCAGGCCTTCGAGGGCCTGCGCATGACCGGCCGCAAGGTCCGCTCGCCGGAGAAGACGCTGGCCGTCGTCGATCACAACATTCCGACGACCGACCGCAAGGCCGGCATCGCCGAGGAGGAAAGCCGCATTCAGGTCGAGGCGTTGGCCCGGAACGCGAAGGAATTCGGCGTCGAATACTTCGACGAGCTCGATATCCGACAGGGCATCGTCCACATCGTCGGCCCCGAGCAGGGCTTCACCCTGCCCGGCACCACGATCGTCTGCGGCGACAGCCACACCTCGACGCACGGCGCCTTCGGGGCGCTGGCGCACGGCATCGGCACCTCGGAGGTCGAGCACGTGCTCGCCACCCAGACGCTGATCCAGAAGAAGGCGAGGAACATGCTCGTCCAGGTGGACGGCACGCTCAGCCAAGGCGTCACCGCCAAGGACATCACGCTCGCCATCATCGGCGAGATCGGCACCGCCGGCGGCACCGGCTCGGTGATCGAGTATGCCGGCGAGGCGATCCGCGCGCTTTCGATGGAAGGCCGCATGACGCTCTGCAACATGGCGATCGAGGGCGGCGCGCGCGCCGGCATGGTCGCGCCAGACGAGAAGGCCTACGCCTATCTCAAGGGCCGCCCCAAGGCGCCCAAGGGCGCGGCCTGGGACGCGGCCCAGCGCTACTGGGAGACGCTTTCGACCGACGAAGGCGCGCATTTCGACCGCGTCGTCAGGCTCGACGCCGGCAACCTGCCGCCGATCGTCTCCTGGGGCACGAGCCCGGAGGACGTGATCTCCGTCGCGGGAAGCGTGCCGGACCCGGCGCTGATCGCCGACGAGACCAAGCGCTCCTCGAAGCAGCGGGCGCTGGACTATATGGGCCTGACCGCCGGCACGAGGATGATCGACATTCCGCTCGACGTGGTCTGGATCGGCTCCTGCACCAACGGCCGCATCGAGGATCTGCGGGCGGTGGCCAAGATCGTCGAGGGCAAGCGGATCGCCGGTTCGCTCGACTACGCCATGATCGTGCCGGGCTCCGGGCTGGTGAAGCAGCAGGCGGAGGCAGAGGGACTCGACAGGATCTTCCTCGCCGCCGGCTTCGAATGGCGCGAGCCGGGCTGCTCGATGTGCCTGGGCATGAACCCAGACCAGTTGAAGCCCGGCCAGCGCGCCGCCTCGACCTCGAACCGCAATTTCGAGGGCCGGCAGGGCTTCAGGGGCCGCACGCACCTGGTCTCGCCGCAAATGGCGGCGGCGGCCGCGCTGGCCGGGCGGTTCGTCGATGTCAGGACGATGGGGATGAAATGAGCGTGCGGGGGACATGAACATGTCGAAAGACCCCCGCGAGGCCGCGCGCGCCGCCGAGGCCAGAAAGGCGCTCGACGGCGTCAAGCGCGACAGCGAGAGCTTTCTCGGCTCGTCGATGGCGCGCGCCGCCGATCATTTTTCCGGAAAGGACGCGCCGGAGGGCGACAGGATCGAGGTGCTCGGCCGGCGCATCGGCCGGTCGCTGTCGCTGATCGGCGTGATCGTGCTGGCCTGGTGGCTCGGCCATCAGCTGAAGATCTGGTGATGGGGAGCGTGCCCTCGGTTTCCGCGCCGGTCGGCGCCGGCGCCCATGCCGGATCCGCCATCGACTGGAGCGGCGCGAAGGCCCCTTCACTCGCCGATTTCGAGCTCATCGCGCAGGAGGCCTTCGACCGCCTGCCGGACGAATTCCGCGCGCTCTGCGCCGACGTCGTCTTCAACGTCACGGAATTCCCCGAAGACGACGTGCTGAAGGAGCTCGGGGCCGAGAGCGAGTTCGACATTCTCGGACTGTTTTCGGGCGTCGGCCTGCCGCAGCAGGGCTATGCGCCGCAGACCGGCCAGATGCCCAACACCATCCATCTCTATCGCCGCCCGATCCTCGACTACTGGGCCGAGCATGACGAGACGCTGGGCCATGTCGTCAGCCATGTGCTGATCCACGAGATCGGCCACCATTTCGGCTTCTCGGACGAGGACATGGAAGGCATCGAAGCGAAGGCCGGGCCATAGCCGTGCTCGAGCAACTGATCCGCCACTGGCCGGAACTGGCGCTGGTCTACTCCGCCTTCTTCGTCGCCATCGCCAGTCCCGGCCCGAGCAACCTCGCCGTGATGGCCACCGCGATGGAACAGGGCCGCCGGGCGGGCTCGACGCTGGCGCTCGGCGTCACCGCCGGCTCCCTGACCTGGGGCGTCCTCGCCGCCCTCGGCGTCTCGGCCCTCGTCGTCGCCCATCCCGGCGCGCTCCACGCCGTCAAGATCGTCGGCGGGCTCTATCTGCTGTTCCTGGCCTGGCGCTCGGCGCGCTCGGCGATGCGCGCCGAGACGCCGCCGCCACGCGCCGCCGGGTCCGGCCGTCGCATCCTGCTGCGCGGCTACCTGATGCATCTCACCAACCCGAAGGCGATCCTGAGCTGGACCGCGATCATCGCGCTCGGCCTGCGCCCCGACACGCCGGGCGTGGTCGTCTGCGCCATCGTCGCCGGCTGCGCGCTGGTCTCGCTGGCGACCAACCAGCTCTACGCCGTGCTGTTCTCGACATCGGCGATGATCGCGGGCTATCGCCGCGTTCGCCGGCGGGCGGAGGCCTGCCTCGCCGCCTTCTTCGCCTTCGCCAGCTTCAAGCTGCTGACGGCGCAGCTCTAGCTCAGGCCCGCCAGCTCAGGCCGGGCCGCATCGGCAGGAAGCTCTCCTGCGGAAGTCCGGCCTCGGCCAGCGCCGCCCGCAGCGCCTCGGGCGGGCGGCCGACGCCCTCGTCGGTGAGCTGGAACGTGCCCCAGTGGTGGCCGAGCGCCTGCTCCGCGCGCAGCGAGCGCATCACCTTGACGGCCTCCTGCGGGTTCATGTGGTTGTCCCACATGAACCAGCGCGGCTCATAGGCCCCGATCGGCAGGACGGCGAGGCGGAACGGGCCGTGCTGCGCGCCCAGCCGCTCGTAGAGCGAGCCGTCATGATACCCGGTGTCGCCGACATGGAAGATCCTGGTCGCGCCGGTCTCGATGATGAACGAGCACCACAGCGCCATGCGCCGGTCGAGCGCGCCGCGCGCCGACCAGTGATAGCTCGGGACCAGCGTCGCCGCGACGCCGTCGGAGAGCGCGACGCGGTCGCCCCAGTCGAAGGCTTCCGTCCTGGCGTCGGGGACGCGGGCCTTGACGATGGTGTCGTTTCCGAGCGGCATGATCATGCGCGGGGCGTCGCGGGCGTGCAGGTCGGCCAGGGTCTCGATGTCGAGATGGTCGTAGTGGTTGTGCGTGATCAGCACGGCGTCGATCTTCGGCAGGTCGGCGAAGGCGACGCCCGGCGCGTTGACGCGCTTCGGCCCGATGAAGGAGAGCGGGCTGGCGCGCTCGGCGTAGACCGGGTCGATCAGCAGGTTCCGCCCGCCGATCTGGTAGAGGAACGAGGCGTGGCCGAGATGGACGATGCGCACGCCATCGACGCTGGCCGGCGGCTTGTCCTGAGGCGGGGCGGGATAGTGCTCCGGGAACGGCTCGCGGTCGCGCTTGGCCGTCTGCCAGCGCCAGACGTCGATCAGGCCCTTGGTGACGGGACGGCCGTCGCTGAAGCTCAGCCCGTCGAAATGGTCGGTGACCGGGCCCTGATAATAGGGGTTGCGCGCGCGAGAAAGCGTCGCCCAGGCCACCCCGGTGGAGCCGAGCAGCGCGGTGAGGCCGACGAAGGAGAGGAGCTTGCGACGATTCATGGCTGTTCAGGTGGCGCCGGCTGACGCGGCGTCAAGAGCGGTTGATCAGATACGCCTGGTGTCGTCATATCCCTGACCGGCCTTTTCGAAAGTCACAAGCCCATGAAGACGAATGTCGCCGCCGCGTTCGCCCTCGCATTGTCGGGGGCGGCGGCGTCGGCGCAGGCGCCCTGCGGCTCAGGCGCGACGCCCTGCGCCGTGCCGCTCGGAACCTACCACGCGGCCCTGCCGGAGGGGCCGGCTCCGGAGGGCGGCAAGCGGCCGGCCGTCCTGTTCTTCCACGGGGCCGGGGGGCTCGGCGCGAGCGTGCTGGAGACGACGTCATACCTGCGGCCCTTCGTCGAGGCGGGCTATGTCGTGCTCGGCCTCAACGGCCAGATGCGGCCGGGCAACGCCTTCGGCACGGGCTGGTCTTTCCGGCCGGAGAGCCCCGCGCAACGCGACGAACTCGCCTTCGCGAGAGAAGTCCTCGACGACGCGACGCAGCGCTTCGCCATCGATCGCAGCCGCCTGCTGGTCTCGGGTTTCTCGATCGGCGCCTCGCTGGTCTGGTATCTCGCCTGCAAGGAGCCGGCGCTCGGGGCGGCCTACGCACCGCTCGCTGGCGGTTTCTGGCGGCCGCATCCGACAGCCTGCGCCGGGCCGGTCGATCTGCTCCAGACCCATGGCTGGCGCGACCGCACGGTGCCGCTGGAGGGCCGGCCGCTGCGCGGCGGCGAACTTTATCAGGGCGACATCTTCGAGGGGCTTCAGCTCTGGCGGCGCGTCAATGGCTGCACCGGGCTGCGGGCGGACGCGTTCGAGACCGATGCGGTGTTCTGGAAACGCTCCTGGCCGGCCTGCGAGAGCGGCCGCAACCTGACGCTGGCGCTGCATCAGGGCGACCATGACGCCATCCCGATGGAATGGGCCGGCATGGCGCGGGCCTGGTTCGAGGCGCGGCTGAAGGCGCGGCCGAAGACGAACTGAGATCAGCCCTGGCCCGGGCGCACCGCCACTGTCGCGATTCCCGCGCCGACCAGCAGCGCGCCGCCGGCCTTGTTGAACAGGCCCATGGTGCGCGGATCGCTGACGACGGACCGGGCGCGCGAGGCGATCAGCGCGTAGCCGAAGGCATTGGCGAAGGCGAGCGTGACGAAGGTCGCCTCGAAGATCAGCATCTGCGTCCAGAAATCGCTCTTCGCATCGAGAAACTGCGGCAGGAAGGCGACGAAGAAGGTGATGCCCTTGGGGTTCAGCGCGGTGACCAGCCAGGCATGGCCGAGCATTCTCCAGGGCGAGGCCGCATCCTCGCGCGGTTTCGCGTCGAGCGCGCCGCCGGCCCGAAACAGCTTGACCCCGAGATAGATGAGGTAAGCCGCGCCGACCCATTTCAGCGCGGTGAAGATTGTCGCCGACGTCGCCAGCAGCGCGCCGACGCCGAGCATGGACAGGGTCATCGCGGTGAAGTCGCCGAGCGCCACGCCGACGGCCATGGGGAACGCCGTGCGCCAGCCCTGGCCGAGCGCATAGGAGATCACCAGCAGGATCGTCGGGCCGGGAATGACCAGGAGCACGGCGGTGGCGGCGGCGAAGGCGATCCAGGTTTCGAGGGTCATGGCGGGCTCCGGTGGTCGAGGGCGGAGCAATCCTCAGGCGGGGCCGGTTGTAAAGTGGCTAGGACAAGCCGAGATCGGTTTGAATCCTCCCCATGACGGCTGCCAGAAGCCCGGCCGCAAGTCGTCCCAACGGTTCCGCATGGCGAGCTTTGATGGTCGCCAGTTTGCTTGGCCTGATTATTGACGGAGCCGGCAATCCCGCCTCGCGGTAGCCGGCGCCCAACTGGATATCGTCCGGCCAGCTCCGGTTCTCCGCGCTGGTGATCATAACGACCCAGAGCAAGGCCGCGTTCTCACCAACACCTCCGGCCGAGACCACGAGCGCCGGGCGGTTCTGGCGGATCGGGCGATCCGTGTAGGGGAAGGGGACCCGAACGACGTCGCCCTGGCTAAAGCCCGGCATAGGCCTTGCGATCCGCTTCGCTGTTCCACTCGTCGAAGGTCGCGAAGGGATCGTCCACAGCGGCGTGGCTCGCCTTGCGAATGATCACATGGTCATCCGCGATCACATAGGCGATCTCGTCGCCGTCCTTGAGGCGAAGGGCGTTTCGCACCGGCTGCGGGATCGTCGTCTGGGCCTTGCTGGTCAGCTTGCTGGTGATCATGGCGTCCTCGCTGACTGCAAGGTAAGGAAATTCCTTTCTCGACGCAAGGGTTGTGTCATCGCGGCGGCGGCAGGTTCGAGCCGAAATATTCGACTGGCCCGGCGCTCAACTCCTGTCGCCTCGGCGGGTCCCCGGCGATGACGAGCGCCCACCAGGCACGATATTGCGTGCGCGGGTCCTTGGCGAGCGCGATGCCGAAGCGTGTCGCCTCAGTCATGCGCAGGTTCGCGTCGTGGCCGGCCGAGGCCTTCCAGCCGGCGAAGGTCTCTTCCGTCGAATAGTACCCCGCGCCGAGGTTCTCGGCCGCGCGGGCGGCGTCTAGCCCGGCGGCATGGACGCGCGCCTGAAAGCTGCCACCGGCATCGTGAGAGAGCGCGTTCGCGGCCGCCATCGCGTCGGCCTGGCGCTGCGCCATCGCAGTCAGCGCCGGATCGAGCCTGACCGGGCTCAAGCCCCGGCCGGCGCGGTAGCCGTTGAGGATGCGGGTCGCGGCGACCGGATCGACCCGGACGGCGGCGAGCCGCTCGACACCGCGCTGGTCCAGCGGCGTCGCGCGGCGCGGTTCGCTTGCGCAAGCGGCGACAAGGAGGGCCAGGGCAAGCGGGGCCAGGCGGCTGGTCGGCAGCGTCATCGACATTCCCGTTGATGGAGGGACGTCGTTTGCGCCGCGATCCGGGCGGTTCTGCGACGGCTTTCCGCCGGCTCAGCCCCGCCCGCCGGCGATCACGCGGCAGAGCGCGTCGCGGACGTAACCTTCCGGTGCGACCTGGCCCATCTGGACCGCGAAGACGGCGTCGACGCGCGTGGCCGGGCCGCTCTTGCGGGCGGTGACGCGCAGCGTCTGCGGCCGGCCCGAGCCGGAGGTCTCCTGGATCGCCAGCACCGAACTCGTGGCGTTGTCGACGCGGATGCCGGCGAAGCCTTCGGCGGCGACGGCCGCCGCGAGGTTCTTCAGCACGACGGCGGGCGCGCGATTCGCGATCAGATCCCAGCTCCGGTAGGTGATGCCGGTGACCATCGGCACGCCGTCGGCCCTGAAGTTGCCGGGGCAGGCGGATTGGGCGAGGGCTGGCGGGAGGTTCAGCAGCAGCGCGGCGAAGGCGAGCGGGCCGAGCTTTGCGATCGTGGCCGACATGACGAATCCCTTGATGAAAAGACAGGCATCCCTAAACCGGAGGTTGCGAGGCGATCAAGTCCGCTGATCGTGGAGCGGCGCCCGGCGGTCAGGGCGACGAACTCAGGTCAGCGACTGCTTGATTTTGAGCGACGTCATCCCGGCCGGAGCCCTCGGGTCCGATCTTCGATCGGCCCAGGGACGAACTCCGCGGAGAGCCGGGATCCATTCCTGAACCTCTCTGATCGGCGTTCCGGCATGGATCCCGGGTCTTCCTTCGGTCGCCCGGGATGACAGGGGAGCCGGAAATCAATCAATCATCAACCTCGCGTCCGCCGCCCTGGCCTGGCGGTCTCCAACCTTGACTTGTGGCCGCATCTTCCGCTTTAACCCGGCCATCCGTTTCGCCGACATCGTCGAGACCGCATCCGCCGACCGGGCCGCCTCGCGGCTTCCTGCATCATCCCGAAAAGCGCCTCGCGGTTTTCGGACCAGATGATGCTCAGGATATGAGCCCGGAGGTCAACGCCCGACAGCGCGTCCGCGCCCTCGGGCGCGAAACCGTTTGGCGATGAGGCCTCCTCATCTCGGCCATTTTGGCAAGGCAAGCAGGCCCGCATGTTCGGCACGCTCAGCGACAGGCTATCAGGCATCCTCTCGGGGCTGACCCGCAGGGGTTCGCTGACCGAGGAGGACGTCAACGCCGCGCTGCGCGAGGTGCGCAAGGCGCTGCTCGAGGCCGACGTCGCGCTGGAAGTGGTGCGCTCCTTCACCGACAAGGTCAGGGAGCGGGCCGTCGGCGCCGAGGTGCTGAAATCGGTCACGCCCGGGCAGCAGGTCATCAAGATCGTCAACGACGCGCTGATCGACATGCTCGGCGGCGAGGGCGAGGGCATCACGCTCGATGCAGTCCCACCGGTTCCGATCCTGATGGTCGGCCTGCAGGGCTCGGGCAAGACGACCTCGACCGCCAAGATCGCCAAACGCCTGACGGACCGGAACAAGAAAAAGGTCCTGATGGCGTCGCTCGACACGCGCCGCCCGGCCGCGATGGAGCAACTCGCCGTCCTCGGCCAGCAGGTGGGGGTTTCGACCCTGCCGATCGTCGCCGGGCAGTCGGCCGTGCAGATCGCGCGGCGCGCGATCGAGGCCGGCAAGCTCGGCGGCTACGACGTCGTCCTGCTCGACACCGCCGGCCGCGTCACGCTCGACGAGGCGCTGATGGCCGAGGTCGCAGAGGTCAAGGCGGCGACGAACCCGCATGAAGTGCTTCTGGTGGCCGATGCGCTGACCGGCCAGGACGCGGTCAACACGGCGCGCGCCTTCAATGCGCGGGTCGAGCTCACCGGCATCGTGCTGACCCGCATGGACGGCGACGGCCGCGGTGGTGCTGCGCTCTCGATGCGCGCCGTCACCGGCAAGCCGATCAAGCTCGTCGGCACCGGCGAAAAGACCGACGCGCTGGAGGATTTCCACCCTTCCCGCGTCGCCAACCGCATCCTCGGCATGGGCGACATCGTCGGCCTGGTCGAGCGCGCGGCCGAGACGGTCGACGCCGACAAGGCGCAGGCGCTGGCGCAGCGCCTCGCCAAGGGCAATTTCGACCTCTCCGACCTGCGCATGCAGCTCCAGCAGATGGAGAAGATGGGCGGGCTCGGCGGCGTGATGGGCATGATGCCCGGCATGGCGCAGATGAAGGGCAAGCTCGACAATTCCGGCATGAACGACAACGTCATCAAGCGCCAGATCGCGATCATCGGCTCGATGACGCCGGCCGAGCGCCGGAATCCCGACCTGCTCAAGAACAGCCGCAAGAAGCGCATCGCGGCGGGCTCGGGCACCTCGCCGGAAGCGATCAACAAGCTGCTCAAGATGCACCGCCAGATGGCCGACATGATGAAGGCGATGGCGCGCCAGAAGGGCGGCATGCTCGGCAAGCTCGGCCAGATGTTCGGGCTCGGCGGGAGCGGCGGAATGGGCGGGCTGCCGGCCGGCTTCGACCCGTCCAAGATGGACCCGGCGCAGCTCGAGGCGCTGCAGAAGCAGATGGGCGGCGCGGGCGGCGGCATGCCGGGCCTGCCGCCGGGCGGGTTTCCCGGCCTGCCCAAGGGCGTGACGCCGCCGGCCGGCATGATGCCGAAGCTGCCGGGCCTGGGTGGTCTTCCGGGGCTCGGGGGCGCCAATCCCTTCGGAGGCAAGAAGAAATGACCAAACCCACCGAGATGCGCGTCGGCATGTTCGACGTGTTCAAGCAGGTCAAGGCGCGCCTCGACGACGCCAACCTGTCCTACGAGACCTCGTCCTACCGGGACGACGCCTTCTCCTTCTTCGTGCATGCGCCCGGGGAATACTGGGAGATCGACGTTCTCGAGGACGGCTCGATCGACCTCGAGATCTTCACCTCGACCGGCATGAAGGACGATCCCTGGGCCGCGATCGACCAGCTCGTCGACGACAACAAGCCCTAGAATTTCAACTCCAACCCACGCAACCCTGACTCGAAGCCAGACTGCCAAACCAAGGAAGACCAGGAATGTCCCTCAAGATTCGCCTGACCCGCGGCGGCGCCAAGAAGCGCCCATACTACCGCATCGTCGTCGCCGACGCCCGCGCGCCGCGCGATGGCCGCTTCATCGAGAAGATCGGCTCCTACGACCCGATGAAGGCGAAGGATTCGCCAGAGCGCGTCGTGCTCGATCTGGAGAAGGCCAAGGACTGGCTCGCCAAGGGCGCCCAGCCGACCGACCGCGTGCTGCGCTTCCTCGACGCGGCCGGCGTCGCCAAGCGCCCGGCGCGCAACAACCCCAACAAGGGCGTTCCCGGCGAGAAGGCCAAGGAGCGCGCCGAGAAGAACGCCGCCAAGAGCGCTGCCCCGGCTGAAGCCGAGGCGTGAGCTTTTTGGCGAGGTTCGACCTGTCCCCTTCCCCCCGCTTCAGCCATGTCGGGCGTTCCCGACATAGCCCATGCGTTGCCGAAGTCGGAAACATCCGACTTCGGTGGGGAAGGGTC
>JAKFWE010000036.1 GCA_021732895.1 Allobosea sp.
GTATGTAGCCCTGATCGTTGCTGATCCAGGTTTCAAAACCCTGCAGACGCTGCGCGACATAATCGACGGAATATGTTCGTCCAGACTGCGCTGGCCCGACAGGCGAGTTGAAGTCGAAACTTCGCGTCGGGCGCTGCTGGGAGGCCGATGTCCCGAACTCCGCGCTGACATTGCCCGCGCTGAACTTGGTCAGACGCGCGAGAATGGCGTGGTCGTGCTCGATCGCGGCGAAGATCACGGCCAGTCCCGCCGCCGCCAACGCGATGCCGTGGTTGCGGTTCTGCGTGACGGCCGCATCGGAGACCGCCTCGCGCGCCAGCAGGTCGCGGAGCGCGCCGCCGACGATCATCGCCGCGGTCGCCAGCAGGACCGCCGCCGGCGCCGCGAACGTATCGCGCAGGAGCCGGCCTGCGAGCAGATGGATCACGCCGCCGACGCCAATCAGACACACCGCCAGGAGCAGCAGCCTGTCGAGTTGCGCGGCCAGAAAGCCGGGCCTGGCGGACCACGCCCAGGCGGCCCGCAACACGAAACCAAGGCCGAAAAAGAACGTGAGCAGGATGAACATGGCCCGATCGCTCGCTGCAACCCAAGGCTGCAATCGACGCTATCGCGGCGGCGCCCGGCATGCAAGCGCCGGGCTCGATCCGGAGCTCCCTGGGCGACGCCGTGTCGGCCCCTGCCTCACATCCGCTTCGCCAGCGCCACGAGCTGGTCCAGCGCCGTGCCCCAGCCCTGCTCGAAGCCCATCGCCTCGTGCTGCTTTCGCGCATCCGCGTCCTTGTGGAAGGCGCGCGCGACGTAGCGGGTTCCCGCGCCCTCGGCTTCGAAATGAACGGAGGCCGTCATGAAGCCGCCGTCCTTCGGACGCCAGCCGGGGCCGAGCCCATCGGTGAAGACCAGCAGCGTCCGCGGCACGACGGCGAGATAGCACCCGGTGTTGTCATGCTGCTCGCCGTCGGGCCCCTGCATCAGCGTGCGGAACCTGCCGCCGGGCCGCAGGTCGATCTCGCATTCCGTCGTCTTCCACGGCAGCGGGCAGAACCACTGCTTGAGCAGTTCCGGCTCTGTCCAGGCGCGCCAGAGCAGGGCGGGCGACACATCGACGACGCGGTTCAGCTCCAGGTCGAGCGCCGGGTCGAAAGCGAGTGTGGGGAGCGTCGTCATCAGCCGTCTTCCTTGTCTTTCAGGGCCAGCACGAGCGCATCGAGCCGGTCGAGGCGCTGCGTCCACAGGGTCTTCTGGTCATCGAGCCAGTTCGCCGCCTGGGCCAGAGCCCGGGTCTCCAGCGTGCAGGTGCGCACGCGGCCGCTCTTGCGGGTCGCGATCAGGCCGCTCTGCTCCAGCATCCTGAGATGCTGGAGAAAGGTCGGCAGCGCCATCTCGAAGGGCCGCGCCAGTTCGCTGACCGACGCCGGCCCGCGCCCGAGCGCCGCGACGACCGCCCGGCGGGTCGGGTCGGCGAGCGCGCGGAAGGTCTGGTCGAGCCGGGGCGAAAGGCTGGTCATTCGCTCACGCTAGGACGGTGAAACACTTAGGTCAACGCCTAACTGTTATATCGGCGCCGTTCTGCCGCCGGCGCCTGCTCGCCGATCGTGCCGGGTCGAGGCTCGACAAGGCGGCCGGCGCCGGCTCTAAAGAGGCGCCGCCGCCGGAGCCAGACTGATGTCCCCCGAATTCCTGCTGACCTCGCTGGTCATCGTCGCCTCGCCTGGCACAGGCGCGCTCTTCACGATCGCCGCCGGCCTCACGCGCGGCGGGCGCGCCAGCCTGCTGGCGGCCTTCGCGTGCACGCTCGGGATCGTTCCCCATCTGCTGGCGGCGATGCTGGGGCTGGCGGCGCTGCTGCACGCCAGCGCGCTCGCCTTCGAAATCGTCAAATACGCCGGCGTCGCCTATCTGCTCTGGATGGCCTGGCAAACCTTGCGCGAGCACGGCGCACTCAAGGTCGAGGCCGGCGCAGACAGGCGTTCGGCGCGTCGCGTGCTGATCGACGGCGTCGCGATCAACGTGCTGAACCCGAAGCTCTCGATCTTCTTCGTCGCCTTCCTGCCGCAGTTCATCGCGGTCGGCGAGCCGAGCCCGCTGGCGCGCATGCTGGCGCTGTCGGGCGTCTTCATGGCGATGACCTTCGTCGTCTTCGCGCTCTACGGTCTGTTCGCGGCGGCGATGCGCGACCGGGTGATCGGGCGGCCACGGGTGATGGCGTGGCTGCGGCGCAGCTTCGCCGCGGCGTTCGTCGCGCTCGGGGCGAAGCTCGCGCTGACGGAGCGCTGACGGGCTGTGACGCAGGCAGAGCGATCTGTGAGCGACGGCGCGGCGGCGTTCGCGCACGTCGGTGCTCAAGGCCGGCGTGCAATGGCGCCTGATCCGGGCTAGACTGACGCGGCAAGCCGGAGCCTGCCCATGTCCTTCCTCAAATCCCTGTTCGGCGGCCGCAAGGCCGCGGACGACAAGCCGGCCGGGCCGCTCAAGAGCGTCGAGCATGACGGCTTCACCATCCATGCCACGCCCTATCTCGACGGGGGCCAGTATCAGCTCTGCGGCGTCGTCGAGAAGGAGATCGGCGGGACGCTGCGCTCGCACCGCTTCGTCCGGGCCGACCGGTTCCCCGGCGCGGACGAGGCGGCGGATTTCACGCTGGTGAAGGGCCGGCAATTGATCGACCAGCAAGGCGAGAGGTTGTTCAACTGAACCACCGGCCGCTGTGCCGGCGCCGATACTTGACCTTGCGTCATTTTAACTGCGCCCGGAAGGCGGCGCGGCAGCCGGCGACTGCCGCACTAGCCTGAGCGGGTCCGTCGCAAGCTTGCTCGCATGCGTTCGGCAGAAAGGAATTCTGCCTGCTTAAGGCTTTCTTGGCATCTGCTGGCTTCAATGAGAGCCAAGCAGCAATCAGGTTGCAGGAAAGCGGATCGCCCCGATGCTCCAGACCGATGCAGGCCATGGCTTGGTCGCCGACGCGCAGGCGATGGCCGGAACGCATGTCGCCTCCGGCTACGCGACGCTGTTTGCGAGCGAAGACGCCGCCCGGCCGCAGGAGCGCGAGCGCCTGAGCTTCCGCGCCAGCCTGCGCGACGCGATCGCGAGCGGCGCGATCCAGCTGCATTACCAGCCGCTGTTCCGGCGCGACGGCGAGGTCGGCGGCTTCGAGGCGCTGGCGCGCTGGCGCGACGCCGAACGCGGCCAGATCGCGCCCGCGCGCTTCATCCCCGTGGCGGAGGAGGCGGGATTGATCGCCGCGCTCGACGCCCATGTCCTGCGCAGCGCCTGCCGCGAGGCGGCGTCCTGGACCAATCCCGTGCGGATCTCGGTCAACGTCTCGGCGCTGGAGTTCCAGTCCGGCGACCTGCCCGGTCTGGTCGAGACGGTCCTGTCCGAGACCGGGCTCGATCCGGAGCGGCTCGAGCTCGAGATCACCGAAGGCGTGATGGTGACCGACGCCGAGCGGGCGATGGCGACGCTGTCGCATCTGCGCGGCCTCGGCGTGCGCATCGCGCTCGACGATTTCGGCACGGGCTATTCGTCGCTGTCCTATCTCCACCGTTTCCCGCTGACGACGCTGAAGATCGACCGCAGCTTCGTCGCCAATCTCGGCGTGACGCTGGAGGCGGTCGCGATCACGCGCGCGGTGATCCAGCTCGGCCATGCGCTCGGCATCGAGGTCGTGGCCGAAGGCGTGGAGACGCCCGAGCAGCTCGATTTCCTGATCCAGGAGGGCTGCGACCTGACGCAAGGGTTCCTGCTCGGCCGGCCGCTCGAGGCGGCGGCCCGGGCGCATGTGACCGGCGCCTGAGAGCGCCGGTCCGCGCGCCGGGCGCGGATGATTGCCCGTTTTCGCGCCGCCCGGCCCTGCGGCTGCCGCGCTTGTGCACGGGAGAGCCGCCGCCTATTCCTCGCTGGAACAGACGACTGCGCGCCGAAGCAGCGGCCGGCATCGAGGACAGATGGCGCACCAGAATTCCGTAATCGCGGGCGACGATGCGCGCTTCGCGCCCGACTCGCCCTACGCCTGGCTCAGGCTGGCGCTGTCGCTGCTGCTCGGCACGGTCGCCTGCGTCGGCACCTGGTCGGTCGTGGTGGTGCTGCCGACGGTGCAGGCCGAGTTCGGCACGCTGCGGGCCGGGGCTGCGCTGCCCTACACCGCCGTCATGCTCGGCTTCGGCTTCGGCAACATCATGATGGGCCGCATCGCCGACCGCTACGGCATCGTCGTGCCGATCTTGATCGGCGCGCTCTGCCTCGGTCTCGGCTTCACGCTGGCGGGCATGTCGGGCT
The DNA here is from genome assembly GCA_021732895.1 of Allobosea sp. Lineage (GTDB taxonomy): Bacteria > Pseudomonadota > Alphaproteobacteria > Rhizobiales > Beijerinckiaceae > Allobosea. Next base: position 4,279 of record JAKFWE010000036.1, read on the forward strand.
CGCTCTGGCAGTTCGCGCTCGCGCATGGGCTGCTGATCGGCATCGGCGGGGCTGCGGGCTTCGCGCCGCTGATCGCTGATCTCTCGCACTGGTTCCACAGGCATCGCGGGCTCGCCGTCGTGTTCGGCGCCTCGGGCAGCTATCTCGCCGGCACGATCTGGCCGCAGATCATCACCTGGGGCCTCAACAATCACGGCTGGCGCGCCACGCATATCGGCATCGGCATGGTGGCGCTGGCGGTGATGCTGCCGCTGGCGCTGTTCTTCCGCCGCCGGCCCAATGCGACCTCCATGGCGGCGGCGGAAGCGTCGAGCACCAGTGCGCGCGGCGATCTCGGCCTGACGCCGAACCAGCTGACCGCGCTGCTCTGCGTCGCGGGCTTCTCCTGCTGCGTCGCCATGGCGATGCCGCAAGTGCATATCGTCGCCTATTGCGGCGATCTCGGTTACGGAGTGGCGCGCGGCGCCGACATGCTCTCGCTGATGCTGCTTCTGGGCATCGTCAGCCGCATCGGCTCGGGCTTCGTCTCCGACCGCATCGGCGGCACGGCGACGCTGGCGCTGGGCTCGGTGATGCAGGGCGTGGCGCTCTTCCTGTATCTCTGGTTCGACGGGCTGACCTCGCTCTACATCGTCACCGCGATCTTCGGCCTGTTCCAGGGCGGCATCGTGCCGATGTACGCGGTCATCATCCGCGAGTTCCTGCCGGCGCGCGAGGCCGGCGCGCGCATCGGCCTCGTGATGTCGGCGACGATCGTCGGCATGGCGTTCGGCGGCTACGTCTCGGGCGCGATCTTCGACTTCACCGCGTCCTACCGGGCTGCGTTCCTGAACGGGCTGGCGTGGAACCTCGTGAACATCGCGGTGGTGTGCTGGCTGATGCTGCGGGCGCGGCCGAGGCTGGCGGCGGCCTGAGGGACGGCGGGGCGCGCTTCACCGAGCCCCCTTCATTCCTCGAAGAATGCGGCTCTGGCTGTTCCCTCGGGAACAGCGCTCGCGTGCTGCGCCGACCATGATCCGGACATCGCTTTCGGTTCGGGGATCGGGTCATGGAAATCAGGCTGGCGGGTTCGGTAGGAGCTGGCGGCGACAATCGGAACGCCGAGGTCAGAGCGATCCAGATCGGGCTCAACCACTGGCGCCGGACCCAGGTTCTGCCAATGATCGGCGTCGATGGCGTGGTCGGGGGAGAAACGATCGGAGCGATCAGGCAATTCCAGACAGCCCAGTTCGGCTGGAGGGACCCGGATGGGCGCTTCGATCCGCAGGGCAACTCGCTCAAGAACCTCAACGCGTTCCTGATCGGCCCGACGCGACGGCTCCTCGAGCCGGTCCAGAGGTTCCAGCGCGGCGTGCTGGCGATCGAGATGGGCGACGACGGGGAGATCGTGGTGCGGCCCGGCGACTGGCCCTCGCGCTACGCCCTGGCGATCTACGGCGATCCGTTCCTCTTCGGCACCTTCGTCAGGATCAAGGGCGACGTCGTTTCGCTCGTCGCCGGCCCGGGCGCAGGACCCTTGCGGATCGGTGAGTCGATCTACGAATACGCCCAGTTGTTGCGCTTCGCCAAACGCATGAACGCCCCGCCGCCGCGAAAGCCGCCGCCGCTTCCGCCGATCCCGAAGACCGAAAGGGAGAAGATCGTCGAGCGCATCCTGCGCGAGGACTACGACATCAAGGGCGAACAGGGAAAATTTCTGGCCGACATCCTCTCGAAGGTGGGAATTGCCGGCCCGATCGCCGATGTGATCGACGTCGCGGCTTCGCTGCTGTCGAAGAGCCACCTCTTCGAGGCCATCGCGACGGTGACCGGCGTCGCCGGGCTCTTCATCGGCTTCGCCGATTCCTGCATCACGCTGGTCAATCTTTCCAACACCCACGCCAAGTTCGCGGCCTATCGCGGTCTGGTTTACGCCCAGGCGGCCTGGGCCGAGGGCGCGCCGCGGCCGCCGATGTCGGCCACGCTCAGGGCCAACATGAGGGGGCTGTCGGCCTATGATCGCAACGCCGCGGAGACCGAATGGAACCGTGTCGTCGCGGCCGTCTACGCCAAGCTCGACGCCGAGTTCCGAACGCCGGACGAGAAGAAGGTGGCTCGCGCGGCCCTGCTGGCTCGCTTCGGAAACTCGCCGCGGGAGTTGAGCCGCGCCGGGCTGCAGGCGTTCGAGGACCGCTTCGAGCCCGGGGTCCAGCGCGACGTCTGGAAGCGCGGCTATCTCTTTCTCTACAAGGAGTGACGTCCTCCACGGCGGGCGACCTCCGAATGGCGGCTTGACGGCGGCGCGCGGCCGGCCAATGTCGGCGCGACCGCAACCCGCCTCAGGACGCCTCCCCATGCTTCTCACCACGCTCGCCGGCAGCCTGCCGAAGCCCCTCTGGCTGGCCGAGCCGGAAAAGCTCTGGGCGCCGTGGCGGCTGGAAGGCGAGGCGCTGGAGGCCGGCAAGCGCGACGCGACGATCCTCTCGGTCAAGCTCCAGGAGGATGCGGGCCTCGACATCGTCGGCGACGGCGAGCAGGCGCGGGTGCATTTCGTGCACGGCTTCCTGGCCAATCTCGACGGCATCGACTTCGCCAAGAAAACCGTCATGGGCATCCGCAACGACCGCTACAAGGCCGAGGTGCCGACCGTCACCGGGCCGATCCGCCGCAAGGGGCCGGTGCACGCGATGGAGGCGCAGGCCGCCCGCGCCCATACCACGCGCAAGCTGAAATTCACGCTGCCCGGGCCGATGACCATCGTCGACACGATCGCCGACGAGCATTACGGCCGGCGCGAGGACCTGGCGATGGCCTTCGCCGAGGCGCTGAACGAGGAGGCGCATGAGCTGCAGGCGATCGGCGTCGACGTGATCCAGTTCGACGAACCCGCCTTCAACGTCTACATGAAGGAGGTCTCCGACTGGGGCGTGGCCTGCCTCGAGCGCGCCGCGCAGGGGCTGAGCGCGACCACGGCCGTGCACATCTGCTACGGCTACGGCATCAAGGCCAACATCGACTGGAAGGCGACGCTCGGAGACCAGTGGCGCCATTACGAGGATACGTTCCCGGCGCTGGCGAGGAGTTCGATCAAGCAGGTTTCGCTCGAATGCCGCAATTCCAAGGTGCCGCTGGAGCTGATCCGGCTGCTCGACGGCAAGGACGTGCTGGCGGGCGCCATCGACGTCGCCTCGAACGCGATCGAGACGCCCGAGGAAGTCGCCGCCGCGATCCGCGCCGTGCTCAAGTTCGTCGCGCCGGAAAAGCTCTTCCCCTGCACCAATTGCGGGCTGGCGCCGATGACCTCTGCGGTCGCCTATGGCAAGCTGGCCGCGCTGGCGCGGGGCGCGGCGCTGGTGCGCAAGGAACTGGGCAAGGCGTCCTGAGACGCCGGTGAAGGCGAGACCGCGACGATGACCGAACCCGGCCCTACGCCCGAGGAGGCGCCGCGCGGCGACCTGACCGTGCGCACGATCGCGATGCCGGCCGACACCAACGCCAATGGCGACATCTTCGGCGGCTGGGTGATGTCGCGGATGGATTCGGCCGGCGGCATCGCCGGCGTCGACCGGGCGCAGGGGCGGGTGGTGACGATCGCCGTCGAGGCGATGACGTTCTTCCGACCAGTCAAGGTCGGCGACGTGCTCAGCGTCTACACCCAGGTCGAGCGCGTCGGCCGCACGTCGATTAAGATCCATGTCGAGGCCTGGGCGAGGCGCTTCCGCACGGCGCTGAACGAGAAGGTCACCGACGCAACCTTCACCTTCGTCGCGATCGACGAGGAAGGGCGGCCCCGCCCGGTGCCGAAGCTGCCCGCCACATGAGCCGGCGCCGCGCCGATGCGCCGCAGTTTCGGCGGTTTCGATAACAGGCGATTCACTTCGCTCCGAGATGGGCATGATCCGTTAACGATTGCCTGAGGTTGCGATGCTCTTGTGATGGCGTTCGTCCTTCTCCAAGCGAGAGCTGACCATCATGTTCGCGTCCATCCACCGCCTCCGCGGGCGCATCTTAGAATTCCGCCGCAGCCGCGACGGCAACGTGCTGGTGATGTTCGCCATGGTGTTGCCGGCGATGCTGCTCAGCGTGCTCGCGCTGGTCGATTACAGCCGGGCGGCGACGCAGCGGCTCGAACTGCAGAACAGCCTCGACTCCGCCACGCTCTACGCGGCGCGCTCCACGGCCACCACCGAAACCGAACTCACCGCGATCGGCATGCGCGTCCTGCGCGCGAACCTGCAGGGATCCGGCGTGAGCCTGGGCGCCGTCTCGTTCCGGATGGACGCCAACCAGCGGGTCTACGGTTCGGCGCAGGCGCTGGTGCCGGTCACGGCGCCCGGCATCATCGGCGTCAGCCAGGTCACGATCGGATCGACGTCCGAGGTGGCGCGCTCGTCGAACAATGTCGAGGTCGCGATCGCGCTCGACGTCACCGGCTCGATGCGGGGCACGCCGCTCGCCGACATGAAATCGGCCGCGAAGGAACTCGTCGATCTGATCGTCAAGGATGTGCAGACGCCGCACTACACCAAGGTGGCGCTGGTGCCCTATTCGAACGCCGTCAACGTCGGCAGCCTCGCCAACAGCGTGCGCGGCACGCTGACGGCCGGGCGTTGCGACACCCCCGGCTGCGAGCGCTATCGCTTCTACAACGCCAGCAACGAGCGGATCACCTATGACGCCTCGACCTGCGTGACGGAGCGGACCGGATCTGACGCCTACACGGACGTCGCGCCCAACTTGCCGCCAACGCGGGTCGGCCAGCACTACATCGGAGCCCAGAGCGGCGACGGCAATCTCTGCATCGCTTCGCAGATCGTGCCGCTCTCGACCAATCGCGCCTCGCTCAAGGCCAGCATCGACGCCTACTCCGCCGAAGGCTCGACCGCCGGGCAGATCGGCCTTGCCTGGGCCTGGTACATGGTGTCGCCGAATTTCGCATCGCTCTTTCCGGCGTCGAGCCAGGCCGCCGCCTACAATTCGCGCGATCTGCTCAAGGTCGTCATCCTGATGACGGACGGCGAATTCAACACCGCCCATGCAAACGGGGTGCTGTCGCGCGATTCCGGCTTCGGCTCGAACGCGATCCAGATCAACCAGAACGCCACGAACGGCTCGGCCCATAACCAGGCGCTGACGCTGTGCGGCCGGATCAAGAGCTCCGGCGTCATTCTCTACACGGTCGGCTTCAACCTGAATTCCAACAACGCCCGCAACCTGATGCGCGACTGCGCGACCAGCGCGACGCACGCCTATCTCCCCAATGGCGGCGTCGCGCTGTCGGACGCGTTCCGCGCCATCGGCCAGGAGATCAACTCGCTGCGCATCGCCCGCTGAGGCGAGGCGAAACGGCCGGGAGCCGTAAAACCTAACCAGGCCTGAATCGACCCTGAACCGCCGTGATTCAAAAGAATCCGGCGGTTTAAGCGTTTTTTAAGCGTGTATCCCCAATTGTGGCGGTCGAGTGGCCTAAGCCGAACGATCGCATCCATTCATCCCTGGGGGAACCATCCATGCTCAATCGTCGCGACATCCTGTCCGGCCTCGCCTCCGGCGTCGCCATTTCCGTCCTGCCGTCCCACGCCTTCGCCGAGCCCGGCGTCGCCGCCGACAAGATCCTGCTCGGCCAGGCCGCCGTCTTCGAGGGGCCCGCCAGCGCGCTCGGGCTGGGCATGCGCGACGGCATCATGGCGGCCTTCGCCGAGGCCAACGGCAAGGGCGGCGTCAACGGGCGCAAGCTCGAACTGGTGACGCAGGATGACGGCTACGAGCCCAACAAGGCGATCGACGCCACCAAGGCGCTGATCGCCAAGGACGTGTTCGCGCTGGTCGGCCCGGTCGGCACGCCGACCTCGATGGCCGCCCACCCGATCGCCAAGGAAGCCGGCGTGCCCTTCATCGGCGCGTTCACCGGGGCCGAGGGCCTGCGCTCCCCCTACCAGCCGCATGTCGTCAACGTCCGCGCCTCCTATTTCCAGGAGACCGAGATGTGGATCGAGCGCCTGACCAAGGACAAGGGCTTCTCCAAGATCGCCATCTTCTACCAGGACGACGCCTTCGGCCGGGCCGGCCTCGCCGGCGTCAAGAAGGCGATGGACGCCCGCAAGATGAGCCTCGTCGCCGAAGGCACCTTCGAGCGCAACACCGTCGCCGTGCGCGCCGCCCTGCTCGAAATCCGCAAGGCCTCCCCGGAAGCCGTCGTGATGGTCGGCCCCTACAAGCCCTGCGCCGAGTTCATCAAGCTCTGCAAGCAGCTCAAGTTCGAGCCGGTGTTCATGAACATCTCCTTCGTCGGCTCCGATGCGCTCGCGGCCGAACTCGGCGCGGCCGGCGCCGGCGCCTACGTCACGCAGGTCGTGCCGCTGCCGACCGACGCCTCGATCCCGGTGGTCAAGGCCTACCAGGCGGCGCTGGCCGCCAGCGACGCCAAGGACAAGAAGCCGGGCTTCGTCTCGCTCGAGGGCTATCTCGTCGGCCGCACCGTGATCGCGGCGCTGGAGAAAGCCGGCAAGGAGCCGACGCGCAAGGCTTTCATGGCGGCGCTGACCGCCGGCGCCTATGATTTCGGAGGCTTCAAGATGGCCTTCGGCCCGGACGACAATCGCGGCTCCGACGACGTCTACCTGACCGTGATCGGTCCGGACGGCGCCTTCAAGTCGGTCACCTCCCTGACCGCCTGATCCCTGCCCACGCGCCGCGTTGCATTCCGGAGAGCGAGCATGAAAACGGCCCAGAAACCCGCGCGCCAGCGCACGAAGCTCAGGATCGGCATCGCCGCGCGCATCTATGCCGCGCTCGGCCTGCTGACCTGCCTGACCATCGTGGCCTCGCTGGTGGCGTGGTTCTCCTATGGCCGGCTCGACCTGACGGTGAAGGACCTGATCGAGCGCAAGATGCCCGTCGTGGAGCTTGCGCTCGAACTGTCGCAGGCGGCGACGCGATCGACCGCGCTGGCGCAGCGCTTCAGCGAGGTGACCAATGTCCGGGAGCGCTCCGCGCTCACAGGCGAGCTCGACGGCGTCGAGGCCAGCCAGTTCGACATCCTGCGGCGCATCGAGGGCGTCGACAAGACCAAGGCGCAGGCCGCGATCGACGGCCTGTCGCAGCAGATCAACGGAGTCAACGACCTGACGGGCGAGCGGCTGCGCATCGCCGCCGACGCCCAGCGGGCGATCGACACGCTCTCCCAGGCGCGCGAGGAATTCGTCAAGGCGGTCGGCAGCGAGGCGGACGAGGCGCAGTTCAACGTCGTCCTCGGGCTGGAAGGCGCCGGCACGCTCTCCGGCGAGGAACTGGCCAAAATCCTCAAGCAGTTGGCGACGAAGGACTTTCCGGCCTTCGACTATGCCCGCACCCTGCAGGCGGAGGTCAACGAGATCATCGGCCTCCTGCGCGAGGTCTCCCAGATCGAGGACAAGGCCCGGCTCGGCACGGCGCGCGAGCGCTTCCAGGCCAGCGCCCAGCGCATCCGCAAGAGCATGGTCGAGGCCGAGAAGGTCGCGGCGAACGAGGGTCGCGCGCGCTCGGTCGCCGCCATTCTCGACCAGGGCGAGAGCAGCAGCGGGCTGATCGACATCCGCGAATACGACCTGACGACACGAGGGCTGATCGCCAACGGTCTGAAGGAGATCGACGAGGCCGCCCTCCTCGTGCGCCGCGAGGTCGACGTGCTGGTCAAGGCGGCGCGCGAGGGCGCCCAGGCGTCGAGCACCTCGACCAACGCCCTGATCGCGCAGAGCAAGGTCTGGCTCGGAACGATGGGCGTCGGCTCGCTGCTCGTCGCGCTCGCGCTCGCCCTGTTCTATGTCCGCCCGATGATCGTCGGCCGCCTCAACCGGCTCTGGGCCGCGACGCGCGCCATCGCGGACGGCCAGCTCGAGACCGTCGTCGACGCCAAGGGCAACGACGAGATTTCCGACATCTCGCGCAGCGTGCTGCTGTTCCGCGACAATGCGGTGGCGCTGCGCGCCGCCGAAGCGGCGAAGGTCGCCGACGACGCGCGCGCCGTCGAGGCGAGGGCCGAGATGATGGCCGATCTCGGGGCCGCTTTCGGCGCGGTCGTCAGCGCGGCCGCCGCCGGCGATTTCGGTCGCCGCGTCGAGGCGAATTTCGCGGATGACGAGCTCAATGCGCTGGCCGGCTCGGTCAACTCGCTGCTGGAGACGGTGCAGTCCGGCCTCGCCGAGACCTGCGACGTGCTCGGCGAACTGGCGTCCGGCCATCTCTCGGCCCGCGTCGCCGGCCTCTATCAGGGCGCCTTCGCCGAGCTCAAGAACGGAACCAACGGTCTCGCCGAGGAATTCGAGAGCACGCTGGCGAGGCTCTCCGACACGGTTTCGGCGGTCCGCAACGCCACGAGCGAAATCCTCGACGGCGTCACCGATCTGGCGCAGCGCACCACCGAAGAGAGCAACGCGGTCTCCGTCGCCACCAACCAGCTCGGAGCCTTCGCGAGCACCGTGAAGAAGACCGCCAGCGAGGCCGCGCAGGCGGTCGGCATGGCGGAGGGGGCCGAGCAGCGCGCCCAGCAGGGCGAGAAGGTCGTCGCGTCGGCGCTGGAGGCGATGCAGCGCATCCGCGCCTCGTCGAGCAAGATCTCGGAGGTCATCGCGATGATCGACGAGATCGCCTTCCAGACCAATCTGCTGGCGCTGAACGCCGCCGTCGAGGCCGCGCGCGCCGGCGACAGCGGCAAGGGCTTCGCGGTGGTCGCAGCCGAGGTGCGCAGCCTGGCCAAGCGCTCGGCCGACGCCTCCAACGACGTCAAGAAGCTGGTCGAGGCGGCCCATGGCGACGTCAAGGTCGGCGTCGGGCTGGTCGAGGAGACATCCTCGATGTTCGAGGCCATCGTCTCCTCGGTGAACGATCTGTCCGGCCTGATGACCGGCATCTCGCAGACAGCCCGCAGCCAGGCCAGCGACGTTTCCTCGATCAACAGCGAGATCGACGGCATCGGCGCGATGGCGCACCAGAACGCGGCGCTGGTCGAGGAGACCAATGCGGCGCTCGCCCTGACCGACGAGCAGACGCGGGCGCTGACCGAGCATATCGGCCGATTCCAGTTCCGCGCCGGCCATGTCGCGGCGCATGCCGACGACGACGGCCACGCGATCGCCCACGCGGCCTGAGCCCGCCGCGACGAAGCGCGAACGCGCCGCCGCTCCCCGGAGCGGCGGCGCTGCGGCTTGTCGCCGGCCCAACGGTCGCCGGCGCGGACGCCGCGCCGCCGGCTGCTGGCCGCACTGCCGGCGGAACGATCGGCGCGCCCGCCGCCCCGGCGGTTGCAAGAGGCGCGGGGGCGATGCTACCGCTGGCGCGGGCCGGTAGCTCAATGGTCAGAGCTCGCTGCTCATAACAGCGCCGGTGCCGGTTCGAGTCCGGCCCGGCCCACCATCGCGCCAAATTGGCCCTTGCCACCACGGCCTCGCCCGATAGCTTAGAGACCCTCGACGATGCGCGCCGACGCGGCGTCGCTTCGCCGCCAAGACGCGACCATGCGGAAAAGACATGGCGCTCCGCAACAAAGCCACCGGGAGAAACGACGATGAAATTCAGCTCAAGCTCTTGCCTTGCCGTTTTCGCGAGCCTGCTCGCCGCCGGCGCGGCCCAGGCGGCCGATGTCCGCCTGATGACCGGACCGCAGGGCGGCGTCTGGGTGCCGCTCGGCGGCCAGCTCAAGGACATCTGGGAGAAGGCGGTGCCGGGCCTCGCCGTGCAGTCGCTGCCCGGCGCCGGCATCGCCAATGTCCGCGCCATCGAGGAGAACAAGGCGGAGATCGGCTTCGGCAATTCGATCTCGACGGTGGACGGGCTCGCCGGCAACGCGCCCTTCCCGAAGAAGCACACCAACATCTGCAACATCGCGACGCTGTATCCGCAATATTACCAGATGGTCGTGCCGGCCAATGCCGGGATCAACTCGGTCAAGGACCTGAAGGGCAAGAACATCACCACCCAGCCGCGCGGCAACACCGGCGAGCTGATCACCGGGCAACTGCTCAAGGTCAACGGCCTGAGCTACAGCGACGTCAAGGTGTCGTTCGTGTCGTACACCGACTCGGTGCAGCAGATGCAGGACGGGCAGGCCTCCGCCTTTTCGCTCGGCACCGCGATACCGGCCGGCGCGGTGATGGATCTGGCTTCGTCGCGCGACATCAAGCTGCTCGATCTCAGCGGTGATCTCGAGGGCATGAAGAAACTCAACCCCGGCTATACGCTGGTGACGGTGCCCAAGGGCACCTATCCCAAGCAGGACGCCGACGTGAAGGTGATCGGCTACGCCACCCACCTCGTCGCCTCCTGCAAGCTGCCGGCGGACCAGATCTACGCCATGACCAAGGCGATCGCCGACAATGTCCCGGCGCTCGCCGCCACCAGCAAGGCCGTCGCCAACCTGAACGTCGCCGATATGGCGCAGGACGTCGGCGTGCCGTTCCACCCGGGCGCGGCGAAGTTCTACAAGGAAAAGGGCGTGACCGTCGCGACCAACTGAGGGCTGCGCCACGCGCGGCCCGCCCGCATCCCCGGCCCCGATCCGGCCGGGGATGTTCCCGTCACCGTTCCAGATCGAAAGCGGCGCCATGCAGCGCTTACGCCAGATCCCCGCCAGCCAGCTCCTGGTGGGCGCCATCGCGCTCGCGATGTCGCTCTACCACATGTGGATCATCGTCGCGGGGGCGCCCGAGGCGCTGGTCTTCCGGGGCATGCATCTGCTCTTCGCGCTGGTGCTGACCTTCCTGATCTTCCGCGGCTCCGGCGGGACCGGGACGAAGGCGGGCTGGCTCGATTACGGCTGGATGGTCGCGGCCGGCGCGCCGATCATCTATCTGTTCGTGAACTACGACTATCTGGTGAACCGGATCTATTATGTCGATGATCTGAGTTACGCCGACATGATCTTCGCGGTGATGCTGCTGATCTGCGTGATCGAGGCCACGCGCCGCGTCATCGGGCTTGCCCTGCCGGTGACGGCGGCGGTGTTCCTGATCTATGCGCTGTTCATCTCCAGGGTCGAGCCGATGCGCCTGCTCGACCAGCTCTTCATGACGACCGAGGGCATCTTCGGCATCCCGCTTTCGGTCTCCGCCTCCTATGTGATGATTTTCGTTCTGTTCGGCGCTTTCGTCGAGCGCACCGGGGCCGGCCGCCTGTTCATGGAGTTCGCCATGAGCATCGCCGGCGGCAGTTCCGGCGGGCCGGGCAAGGTCGCGGTGATCTCGTCCAGCCTGTTCGGCACGATCTCGGGCAGCGCGGTCGCCAATGTCATGGTCACCGGCACGATGACGATCCCGCTGATGAAGCGCACCGGGTTCCGGCCCGCCTTCGCCGGCGGCGTCGAGGCGGTGGCCTCGACCGGCGGCCAGATCATGCCGCCGATCATGGGCGCGGCCGCCTTCGTGCTGGCGGAGTTCCTCGCGGTCTCCTACGCGCAGGTGACGATCTGGGCGCTCATCCCGGCGGTCCTGTTCTACATCGCCTGTTTCGGCGCGGTGCATTTCGAGGCGCGCCGGCAAGGCCTGGCCGGCATTCCCAAGGCCGATCTGCCGCGCATGCGCGATGTGCTGCGCGAGCAGGGCCATCTGTTCCTGCCCGTGCTCGTGATCCTGACGATGATCTATGCCGGGTTCAGCGCGCCGCTGGCGGCGCTGGCGGGCACGCTGGCCTGCTTCCCGGTCGCCGCGCTGCGCGCATCCTCGCGCGTCAACGTGACCTTCGGCAACATCATCGCGGCGCTGATCGACGGCGCGCGCGGCACGCTGGCGGTGGCGCTCGCCTGCGCCTGCGCCGGCATCGTCATCGGCGCCATCTCGCTGACGGGGCTCGGCATCGTCTTCACCCAGGCGGTGATCGGGCTCGCGGCGCAGAGCCTGCTGCTGGCGTTGATCCTGACCATGGTCGCCGGCATCCTGCTCGGCATGGGCATGCCGACGACGCCGGCCTACATCATCATGACGGCGCTGTTGGTGCCGGCGCTGATCAAGCTCGGCGTCGTCGCCCCGGCGGCGCATATGTTCGCCTTCTATTTCGCCATCATGTCGGCGATCACGCCGCCGGTGGCGCTGGCGGTCTACGCCGCCGCCGGCCTCGCCAAGTCGGATATCTGGGACACGGGCTGGGCCTCGGTGAAGATCGGCGCGGCCGGTTTCATCGTGCCGTTCATGTTCGTCTACGAGCCGGCGCTGCTGATGATCGGCGACTGGCCGCGAATCATCAGCGCCGGCCTCACGGCGGCGGCGGGGTCGCTGATGCTGGCGGCCGGGCTGCACGGCTTCTTTCTGGCGCGCGCGACCAGGCTCGAGCGGCTGCTGCTGCTCTGCGCCGCCTTCACGCTGATCAAGCCGGGCTGGATCACCGATCTCGTCGGTTTGTCGATGGCGGTGACGGTGATCGCGCTGCAATGGCGGCGTCGCGAGAAGCCGGCTGCGCCCGTCGCGGCCTCGCCGGCGACGACGACCGCCAACGAACCGGCGTGATTCCGCACCGGCGCGATCAGCCGGGGCGACAGGCGCGCCGCGCCTGCGTGTCTACGCCGCGAGCCGCCGGGAGCCGCTCGGCCGAATCTGACTAAAAAATAATCATGTTGCGCCGCCATGCATACACGTTGCATGCGCGGCGGCCGGCCGGTTGTGGCTCCGTCCACGATAATCGTTTCTCATCAACAGGATATCTTTTGGCACGTCGCGTGCATCGCGTTTCCCGTTTCGTGACGGAATTGGAGCAGCGGCATGCATTGCGGGCCATCTTCGAGAGACGTCAGCGCCCGCCGGTCTGGCGGGCAGGAACGCGGCGCGGCGCGCCGTGCGCGGCATGCCGTATGCATGAATTCGGCGACCGCCTTCACCCGACCGACCGTCAATCGAGGGACCGAGCCATGAAAATCACCCGCCGCACCGCCATCGCCGCCGGCCTCGCCGCGCCCTTCGTCATGCGAGCGGGCGGGGCCGAGGCCCAGGCTCCGAGCCGGGCCGAAACGCTGCTGCTGGTGCAGGAATACGGCCCCAACAGCCTCGACATGCAGGGCATCGGTTCGTCGCAGCCGGTCAATGGCGTGGCGCTGAACTGCTACGACCGGCTGCTGCGCTTCAAGCCGGTGCCGATCCCGGGCGGCGGCGGCAACCAGGTTTCGATGGGCGAGCTCGAGGGCGAACTGGCCGAGAGCTGGCAGGTCGCGTCCGACGGGATGAGCTGCACCTTCAAGCTGCGGGATGCGACCTTCCATTCCGGCCGCAAGGTCACGGCGAAAGACGTGAAATGGTCGCTCGACCGGGCCTGCACGATCGGCGGCTTCGCCACGACGCAGATGAACGCCGGCTCGCTGGAGAAGCCCGAGCAGTTCGTCGTCGTCGACGACAGCACGTTCCGGGTCGATTTCGTCCGCAAGGACAAGCTGACCATGCCGAACCTGGCGGTGACCATCCCGTTCGTCTTCGATTCCGAACTCGCCATCAAGAACAGCGGCGGCGACCCGTTCGCCAAGGAATACCTGAAGAACAACATCGCCGGCGGCGGGGCCTACAAGGTCGAAAGCTG
>JAKFWE010000331.1 GCA_021732895.1 Allobosea sp.
GGTCGAGGTCATGCTGCCCGGGCTGCTGGCCGCTTTCGCCGAAAAGCTGAAGCTCGGGGTCGAGCGGCAGGGGCGTATCCTGCTGGATAAGCCGGCGGGCTGAAGCCGGCTCGCGGCTCCGCATCGCGGCGCGGCCTTGTTGATGTCGCCCGGCGCAGGCGTCATGGTGGCGCGGCGCCATCCCGCCGCACCGGCCAGAAAGCCCCATGCATCACGGCCCGCTGATCGCCATTCTCGTCGCGGGCCTGTGCCTTGCCTTCGTCTTTGGCGCGCTGGCGCAGAAGCTGCGGATTTCCCCGCTCGTCGGCTATCTGCTGGCGGGCGTCGCCGTCGGGCCGTTCACCCCCGGCTTCGTCGCCGATCAGGGTCTGGCCAACGAACTGGCCGAAATCGGCGTGATCCTGCTGATGTTCGGCGTCGGGCTGCATTTCTCGCTCAAGGACCTGCTGTCCGTGCGGGCGATCGCGCTGCCCGGCGCGCTGGCGCAGATCAGCGTCGCGACGCTGCTCGGGCTCGGTCTCGGCCTTGCGCTCGGCTGGAACTGGGTGGCGGGGCTGGTCTTCGGGCTGGCGCTTTCGGTTGCGAGCACGGTCGTGCTGCTGCGCGCGCTGCAGGAGCGCCGCCTCGTCCAGACGGAAAAGGGCAAGATCGCGGTCGGCTGGCTGATCGTCGAGGATCTCGCCATGGTGCTGGCGCTGGTGCTGATCCCGGCCGTCGCCGATGCGCTCAACGGGGCCCGGCCCGGCGCCGCAATCCCCCTCGCCGGTCGCTTCGAACTCGGCTTGTGGGGCGTGCTCGGGCTGACCCTCGCCAAGGTCGTCGCATTCGTCGCGTTCATGCTGATCGTCGGGCGTCGCGTCATCCCGTGGATCCTGCACTGGGTGGCGCATACCGGCTCGCGCGAGCTGTTTCGCCTCGCGGTGCTGGCGCTGGCGCTCGGGGTGGCCTTCATGGCCGCGAGCCTGTTCGGCGTCTCCTTCGCGCTCGGCGCCTTCTTCGCCGGGATGATCCTGAACGAATCGCCGCTGAGCCAGCGGGCGGCCGAGGAATCGCTGCCGCTGCGCGATGCGTTCGCGGTGCTGTTCTTCGTTTCAGTCGGGATGTTGTTTGATCCCGGCATCCTGCTGCGCGCGCCGCTGCCGCTGCTGGCCACGCTGGCGATCATCCTGATCGGCAAGTCGCTGGCCGCCTGGCTGATCGTGCGCGCCTTCGGGCGCTCCAACACCGTGGCGCTGACGATCTCGGCGAGCCTGGCGCAGATCGGCGAATTCTCCTTCATCCTCGCCGGGCTCGGCGTGTCCCTGTCGATCCTGCCCGAACAGGGGCGCGACCTGATCCTTGCCGGCGCGATCCTGTCGATCCTGCTGAATCCCGTCCTGTTCGTGCTGGTCGATCGCTTCTCCGGCGATTTCGGCTCCGCGCCGGGGCCCGAGCCTCAGACGGAGCCCGAGATCGACATCGCGCCGACGAAGCTCGACGGCCATATGGTCATCGTCGGCTATGGCCGGGTCGGCTCGCTGGTGGGAGCCGGTCTCGCCGCACAGGGCGAGACGCTGCTGGTGATCGAGGAACAGGCCGAGGCGGTCGCGGCGGCCAGGGCCGACGGCGCGGACCTGATCATCGGCAACGCCGCCGACCCGGCGGTGCTGGAGGCCGCAGGCCTCGCCCGGGCGAAACGGCTGTTCATCGCCATTCCCGAGAGCTTCGAGGCGGGGCAGGTCTGCGAGCAGGCGCGGCGCGACAATCCCGACCTGCCGATCGTGGCGCGCGCCCATTCCGACGCCGAGGTCGCGCATCTGACGCGCTGCGGCGCCACGGCGACGATCATGGGCGAGGCCGAGATCGCGCGCGCGATGCTGGCCCTGTGCCGGCCGGATGCGGATGCGGCGGCGGCCTGACGCCGCTCAATCCTCGTCGCCGAGGGGATGAAGATCGCGGACCATGCTCTTCAGGCGCTCGTCGAGGATATGCGTGTAGATCTGGGTCGTGGCGATGTCGGCATGGCCCAGAAGCTCCTGCACGACGCGCAGATCGGCCCCGTTCTGCAGGAGATGGCTGGCGAAGGCATGGCGCAGCACATGCGGGCTCACGGCCGACGGCGACAGCCCGGCTGCGGCCGCCAGGGTCTTGAGATCGCGCGCGAAGGCCTGGCGCGTCAGATGGCCGGCCTCGGCCTCGGCCGGAAACAGCCAGCGGCTGCCGGCGAGGCCGGCTTCGCGCAGTTCGCCGAGGTGCAGGCGCGCCGCCTCGCGAGCCTGCTCGTTCAGCGGCACGAGACGATCCTTGGCGCCCTTGCCGCGCACCACGAGAAAGCGTTCGCGCGTCGTCGCGGCCGAAAGCGGCAGCGCGATCAGCTCCGAGACGCGCAGGCCCGTGGCGTAGAGCATCTCGATCAGGCAGGCCATCCGCACGGCGCGCCGCCGCGACGCCTGCGTCTGGTCCGGCCGCGCCGTCGCCGCGCGCGCCGTCTCGATCAGCCGATCGACGGCGGCGACGGACATCACCTTCGGCAAGGGCCGGCCCTGCCTCGGGCCTTCGATGGCCGCCGCCGGATCTCCCGGCGCGAGGCCCTCCGCGTAGAGGAAGCGGTGGAACTGGCGCACGGCGGAGAGCCGCCGCGCAGCCGACGAGGCCTTCAGGCCCCGCGCCGCGAGCTCGGCCAGAAACGCGCGGATGTCGTCGGAGCGCGCCTCTTCCGGCGCGCGCCCGCGCAGGAAGCCCAGATAGTCCCCGATGTCGCGCTCATAGGCGTCGAGCGTGTTGCGCGCCGCGCCGCGCTCGGCGGCGAGCATGTCGAGGAATGCCTGGAGACGCGCCGGCGCCTGCCGGCTCATCGCGGCGCGAGCTTGGATGGCGGCACGATCTCGATCATTTCGCGCGGCTCGGGGTTCACGAACGTGACCAGCGCCACCATGCCGCCGAAGACGAGCCCGCCGACGACGGCGAGGAAGGCGACGAATTTGAACAGCGTCGGCACGGCGTGGCGTTCCTGCGGCGGTTGTCCCGAAGCGGGACGTCCCGGTTATTCCCGATGCGGGCGGGGGGACGCAAGGGCGCCGGGCCGCCTGGGGCATGACGTCGCCGGATCGCCCGTGCTAAAGCGGTGGCGAGGAAGCGCCGTGATGACCATCGACCTGCCCATCGACAGCCGGGATCGCCCCGATCTGCGCCGTGCACTCGGACAGCGGGCGATCGTGCTGGTCGGCATGATGGGCTGCGGCAAGAGTTCGGTCGGCAGGAAGCTCGCGGTTCAGCTCGGCCTGCCCTTCGTCGACGCCGATGCCGAGATCGAGATGGCGGCGGGCATGAGCATTCCCGAAATCTTCGCGCAGCGCGGGGAAAGCGAATTCCGCGATGGCGAGCGCCGCGTCATCAGCCGCATCCTGGCGACGCGCAGCCCGCTCGTGCTGGCGACCGGCGGCGGCGCCTTCATGAACGCCGAGACGCGCGAGCGCATCGCCCGCATGGGAATCTCGATCTGGCTCAAGGCCGATCCGGACGTGCTGATGCGCCGGGTGCGCAAGCGCGCGAACCGGCCGCTGCTGCAAACCGCCGATCCCGAGGCGACCATGCGCAGGATGCTCGGCGAACGCGAGCCGATCTACGCTCTCGCCGATCTGACGCTGACCTCGCGCGACGATCCGCAGGAGACGGTGGTGGAGGCCGCGCTCGCGGCGCTCCGGAGCCATCTCGGCGTGGCAGGGGACACGGCTGGGCCGGGAGAGCCGTCCAGCGCAGGCGAAGCGCCCGAATCCGGGCCGCGGGAGGCCTCGCCTGGCCTCGCCTGGCGGCCGGCGCCGGCCTGCGCCGGGCGAAGCTGAGCCCGCCGTGATCCCGCATCGACAGGGCGATGGTCCCGGCCGCATCGTCGTTCCCGTGGCGCTCGAGGGGCGCGCCTACGACATCCATATCGGCCGCCATCTGCTGTGCGAGGCGGTCGCGCGGCTCGGCGCGCTCGCGCCCGGGGCCAGAGCGGCGATCGTCACGGATGCGCATGTGGCGGCGCTGCATGCGCCGGCGCTGGAGGCCTGCCTGCAGCAGGTCGGCGTCGCGGCGACCCGCATCACGATCGCGCCCGGCGAGGGCTCGAAATCCTACGCCGGACTGATCGAGCTCTGCGAGGCGTTGCTGGCGGCGAAGATCGAGCGCAACGACCTCGTCATCGCGCTCGGTGGCGGCGTCGTCGGCGATCTGGCGGGCTTCGCCGCTGCGGTCCTGCGGCGCGGCGTGCGCCTGGTGCAGATCCCGACCAGCCTGCTGGCGCAAGTCGATTCCTCGGTCGGCGGCAAGACCGGGATAAACTCGCCCCATGGCAAGAACCTGATCGGAGCCTTCCACCAGCCTGTGCTCGTCATCGCGGACACCTCGCTGCTCGACACGTTGAGCGCGCGCGAATTCAGGGCCGGCTACGCCGAAGTTGTGAAATACGGCCTGATCGACGATGCCGGCTTCTTCGACTGGTGCGAGAGCAACTGGCGCCGGATCATCGACGGCGGCCCGGAGCGCGACCATGCGGTCGCCGTGGCCTGCCGCGCGAAGGCGGCGATCGTCGCCCGTGACGAGCGCGAGGAGGGCGACCGCGCGCTGCTCAATCTCGGCCACACCTTCGCGCATGCGCTGGAGCGGCTGACGGGCTACGATTCGACGCGGCTGGTGCACGGCGAGGCGGTCGCGATCGGGCTGGCGCTGGCTTTCCGCTTCTCGCAGAAGCTGGGGCTTTGCCCCGGCCAGGACGCGGTGCGCGTGGCGCGCCATCTCGATGCGGTCGGGCTGCCGAGCACGCTCCGGCAGGCGCCGGGCGGCACGGGCACGGCCGACGAGATCGTCGCCGCGATGGCGCAGGACAAGAAGGTCCGGCGCGGCGTTCTCACCTTCATCCTGGCGCGCGGCATCGGCCGGAGCTTCATCGCGCACGGCGTGGCGGCGGACGAGGTGCGGGCCTTCCTCGAAGAGGAACTCGCGGCCGGCTGACGCGCGAGCGCAGTCAGGCGGCGCGGCCCGTCTTCGGCTCCCCTTCGCTCTTGTCGAGCCTCGCCAGCGACTGCGACAGCGTCGCCATCCGGTCGCGGCTCTCGGTCACCAGCCGGGTGATGTCGCGCGCCGATTCCGCCGACTGGTGCGCGAGCGTGCGCACCTCCGCCGCGACCACCGCGAATCCCTTGCCGGCGTCTCCGGCACGGGCGGCCTCGACCGCCGCGTTGAGCGCGAGGATATTGGTCTGGAAGGCGATATTGTCGATGTAAGAGACAATGTCGGCGATCCGCTGGCTCGATTGCAGAACCTCGCCCATGGCGCGGCTCGTCTCATCGACGGCCTGGCGGCGATCCGAGACGTCGATCCCGCACATCAGCACGCTGACGGGCTGGCCCTGAAGGTCGCGGATGACGGAGAAGACCGCGTCGAGCGCCAGCGCGCCGCCGCCGGCCCTGGGCCAGAGGATTTCTCGGCGCACGCTTTCGCCGGCGCGCAACTGCGCATTCTCATGGCTGGCCAGAATGCGGTCGAGCGACACCGCGCCGCCGTCGACCTGCGCGCCCCAGGCGCGCAGCGCGGCGTTGGCGCTGGCGATGCCGCCGTCGAGCGACCATTCGGCGATCGCGTTCGATTCGCCGATGGTGTTGAGCTTCGTGGTGAACTCCAGCGCCTTCTGCTTGGTGTCGGTGACGTTGGCCTGGATCGAGATGAAGCGCTCGACGCGGCCCTGCGCGTCGAAGACCGGATTAATGGCGAGGCTGATCCAGTAGGGCCTGCCGTCCTGGGCGTAGTTCAGGATCTCCTCGTAGAAGGCCTCGCCGCGGTCGAGCATCGCGCGGATGCGCTTGACCGTCTCGGGGTCGGTGTGCGGGCCCTGCAGCACCTTGCCGGGGCTCTTGCCGATCACGTCTTGACTGCGAAAGCCGGTCAATCGCTCAAAACCGCTGTTGACGTATTCGATCCGGCGGTTCGCATCGGTGATGATGACGGAGTTGTCGGTGCCGTTGGCGACCAGCGAGAGCTGGTTCATCGTCGCGCGGCGAGACACTTCGGCCGTCACGTCGGTGGCGTATTTGACGACCTTGAACGGCTTTCCGTTGAGGTCGAAGATCGGGTTGTACGAGGCCTGGAGCCAGATTTCGCGGCCGTCCCGGCCGACGCGGCGAAACTCGCCGGCCTTGTATTCGCCCCGGTTGAGCGCCGCCCAGAACTCGCGATAGGGCGCGCCGCCGGCCTCGGCGCCGGGCATGAACATGCTGTGGTGCCGGCCGATGACCTCTTTCGCCGGATAGCCGACGGTTTCGAGGAAATTGGCGTTCGCCTCGAGGATATGTCCGCCGAGATCGAAGGAGATCACCGCCTGCGAACGGCCGATGGCGGCGACCTGGCCAGTGAAATCCAGCGAAAGCAGCTTGGTCTGGGTGACGTCGCTTGCGAACTTCACGACCTTGAAGGGCTTGCCCGAGAGATCGTAGATCGGGTTGTAGGACGCCTGGATCCAGACTTCGCGGCCGTCCCTGGCGACGCGCTTGAATTCGGCCGAGACATAGTCGCCCCGGCCCAGGCGCTGCCAGAAACGGCGGTATTCCTCGCTGTGGCGTTCCTCCGGGGTCACGAAGATGCGGTGATGCTGGCCGACGACATCGGCCTCCTCATAGCCCATCAGACCGAGGAAATTGGCGTTTGCGGCGAGGATGATTCCATCGAGATCGAAGCTGATCACGGCCTGGGAGCGACTGATCGCCTCGATCTGCCCGCGATGATCGGCGCTCGCCAGCTTGACGCCGGTGATGTCCGTGGCGAACTTGACGATCCGGTAAACCTGTCCCTCGGCGTCGATCATCGGGTTGTAGGTCGCCTGGATCCAGACTTCGTCGCCATCCTTCGTGACGCGTCTGTATTCGGCCGAGTCGAAGCGGCCCTCGCGCAGCTTGATCCAGAAATCCCGATACTCCGGCGACTGCCGGGTCTGCGCATCGACGAACAGGCTGTGATGGCGTCCGACGATCTCTTCGCGTCGATAGCCCATCAGCCCCAGGAAATTCTCGTTCGCATCGATGATCATGCCGTCGAGATCGAACTCGATCATCGCCAGAGACCGGCTGATCGCCGCGATCTTGGCTTCGATCTCGAGCTGCCGCTCATCGGCTGGCGCGAGTTTTTTCGACGTTCTGAAGAATCGACCGAGCATGGCCCCCCCGGCACGCGTCAGTGAGGAAACAGCATGGCGCCGCCTCACAACCTCAAGTTGCTTCACTGTGACGAAATATGGTTAGCAATTCGTCAACATGGTCGAACGAGCCGCAAACGAGCCGAATCGGCCACGCAAAATAGGCCTACTGCTGGCGCGACCCTTGGGCGCTCAACCTGAGGCAATCTTCTCCGCCAGCCGACCCGCGCCATCCTCGGTCAGTTCAGCCGCCCGGTCGCTCACGAGATACTGCGCCCGCGCCAGCGCCTCGAAGCGGCCGCCTTTGGCGACAAGCTCCTCGAAGGTGCCCATCTCGATGACCTCGCCCTGCTCGAAGACGAGAATGCGGTCGGCGTTGCGGATCGTGGCGAGCCGGTGGGCGATGACGAAGGTGGTGCGGTCCTTCATCACCTCGTCGAGCGCCTTCTGGAGCTTGACCTCGGTCGCGGCGTCGAGCGCCGAGGTCGCCTCGTCGAGGATCAGGATCGGCGGGTTCTTGAGCAAAGCGCGGGCGATCGAGAGGCGCTGGCGCTCGCCGCCCGAGAGCGTGCGGCCGCGCTCGCCGACGAGCGTGTCGAGCCCGTCGGGCTGGCGCGCCATCACCTCGGCGGCTTGAGCCCGCTCGAGCGCCTGCATCATCTCCTCGTCGGTGGCGTCCGGCTTGCCGACGGTCAGGTTCTCGCGGATCGAGCGAGCGAACAGCATCGGCTCCTGGAACACGACGCCGATGTTGCGGCGCAGGCTGAGCAGCGAAATCTCGCGGATATCGACGCCATCGATCCGAATGGCCCCCGATTGCGGATCGAAGGCGCGGTGCAGCAGGCCGAGCGTCGTCGATTTTCCGGAGCCGGTCGAGCCGACGATGGCGATGGTCTCGCCGGGCCGGACGGAAAAGGAGACGTCCTTCACCGCCGAGCGCTTGCCGTCATAGGAGAAGGACACGTCCTCGAAGGCCACGGCCCCGGAGAGCCGGCCGGCGTCGGCCGCGCTGGGCACGTCGCGCACGGCCGGCAGCGTGTCGAGCACCTCGAAGAACTCGCGCATCTTCGGCGCCTGGACGAAGATGAAATTGACGAAGGCGACGATCTGCTCGAGCCGGCCGACCAGCATGGTCGCGAAACCCATGAAGGTGACGATCTCGCCGACGGTGGTCAGCCCCTGCATCAGGAGCCAGGCGCCGACGACGAAGATCGCGAGCACCGTCAACGTCGCCGAGGCGCGGGTCGCGACCGTCGCGATCGCCCACCACGACAGCACCGGAAGCTGCGCCGCCAGAAGGCTGGCGATGGTCGAGTGCAGGCCGCGCACCTCGGCCTCGATGCGCGTGAAGCTCTGGATCACCGGCACGTTGCCGAGCGCGTCGGAGGCGCGCTCGGCGAGACTCGAGTGATAGGCCTCGACATTGCTCTGCAACTGGTCGGTCTTGCGCAGGACATAGGCGGTGAGCGAGCCGAACAGCACGACCAGCGAGATCAGCAGCAGGCCGAGCTGCCAGTTCTTCCACAGCGTGAAAGGCAGCAGGATGAAGAGCGCGACGAAGCTCGCGCAATGCTCGCGGAAGAAGGAGAGCCACAAGGCCCACATGCCGCTGGTGCCCTCGAGCATCACCTTGAGCACGCGGCCGGAATGGGTCTGCGTGTGATAGGCCAGCGGCAGCGTCAGCGCGTGCTCGAAGTAGTTGGCCATCACCGCGAGCCTGCGCCGGTGCGCCAGCTTGTCGGAATGCAGCGCGACGAAGACGCCGGCGGCGATGTTGAACAGGCCGAAGCCGACCCAGGCCGCGATCAGGCCGTTGATGTCCATCCAGGTCGGGCGCAGGCCGGCGTTCTGGGCGTTCGTCAGCTTGTCGATCAACGCGCCGAAAAGCATCGGTTCGGCGAAGGCGGCCGCGGCGAGAAGCACGTTGGCGAAGGCGAGGATCAGCCCCAGCCGCTTCTCGGGACCGAGCTCGCCAAGCACGCGGGCGTAAATCGAAAACAGCGACATGGGCGGACCTTTAGCGGACACTGAGCCGTGAGCAAGCGCTCAACTTAACCGTTCCTTCAATCGCGGCTCGGTATCGTCTGGAGTGGCGACATGCTGGCGCCGAGCGGACAGGACGTCCGCGTCCTTGCGGGGTGGTCGATATGGATATCGCAACCGGCCTTGGCATTATAGCCGGCATCGCCACCATCTGCGCGATCATCATC
The DNA here is from genome assembly GCA_021732895.1 of Allobosea sp. Classification (GTDB taxonomy): domain Bacteria; phylum Pseudomonadota; class Alphaproteobacteria; order Rhizobiales; family Beijerinckiaceae; genus Allobosea. The sequence goes on from JAKFWE010000331.1 coordinate 9,355, forward strand.
ATCGACGGCGGCAATTTCGCCGCGTTCTACGATGTGCACGCCGTCATCATCATCTTCGGCGGCGCGACGGCGGCGACGATGATCCGCTTTCCGTTCTCCTTGATTGCACATGGTCTGCCCATGGGCCTGCGCTTCGCCTTCACGATGCGCTCGATCCACCCGCGCGAGTTGATCGACGAGATCACCCGCGTCGCCGAGATCGCGCGCAAGAGCGGCCCGGTCGCGCTCGAAAGCGTCGAGGTGTCCGACACCTTCCTGGCGCAGGGCCTGCGCTACATCGCCGACGGCTATGACAAGGATTTCATCCGCGACACGATGGAGCGCGACCGCGACAACTTCCTCCAGCGGCTCGACGAAGGCTCGAAGGTCTATCGCGCGATCGGCGACTGTGCCCCGGCCTGGGGCATGATCGGCACGATTCTCGGCATGGTGACGATGTTCGCCAACATGTCGGACCCCTCCAAGCTCGGTCCGGCCATGGCGACCGCGCTGCTGGCGACGCTCTATGGCGCGGTCATCGCCAACATGCTGGCGCTGCCGCTGGCCGACAAGCTGCACATCAAGCTGGAGGAAGAGGAGATCTCGCGCACCCTGATCATCGACGGCGTGCTGCAGATGCGCGACGCCAAGAGCCCGACGCTCGTGCGCGAAATGCTGCTCGCCTATCTGCCCGATCATCATCGGTTGGAAATGGCGGAAGCCTGATGAACGGAGCCTGAGCGATGGCGCGCAAGAAGGGCGGAGCCCATGGCGGCCACGGCTGGTTCGTCACCTTCGCCGACCTGATGGCGCTGCTGATGGCGTTCTTCGTCATGGTCGCGGCCTATTCGAGCCAGGACAAGCAGAAGCTGCAGATCGTCGCCGGCTCGATGCGCGAGGCATTCGGGACGCAAAAGGACATACGGCTCGCCGGCATCGTCGAGATCGACGGCATTCCGAGCAAGACCCACGTCAAGAACAACCGCCTCAGCCGGCTCGATGACGCCACCGATACTCCGGGGCCGGCGCAGAACGCGCCCAACGAGGACGGGCTCGCGACGACGACGCAGGATCGCGGCTTCGCGCTGGCGGCGGCGTCGCTGCGTCAGGCGCTGCGCGACATGCCCGAGATCGCCGAGCTCTCGCGCAACATCCTCGTCGAGGTCTCGGAACAGGGCCTCGACATCCAGCTCGTCGATCAGGATGGCCGGGCGATGTTCGCGGAAGGCTCGATCCAGCCCAACGAGCGGATGCGCAAGGTGCTGGCCGCCGTCGCGCCGACGCTGCGGCGGATGTCGAACCGGATCATGCTGACCGGCCACACCGCGACGCCGCGCCCGGGCCAGTCGCCGGAGGGCGACCCCTGGACGCTGTCCATCGGCCGCGCGGCGGCCGTGCGCGAGATTCTCGCCAATGCCGGCGTCCCCAACGACCGCTTCGCCTCGGTGACCGGCAAGGGCGACACCGAACCGCTGATCAATGACAACCCCTATCTGCCCTACAACCGCCGCGTCGGCCTCGTGCTGAAGGCGGAGGCGCCGCCTCTGCCCTTCGGGGCGAAGCCGTGAGGCCTCACGGCGCGACGATCAGCGCCCAGTAGACCTGATATTTCGACCCCGGCGCGTAGGCCGTGGCGATGCCCATCCGGCTCGCGCCGGGGGTCTTCATGACGCGGTCGTGCTGGGGCGAGTCGCGCCACCCGGAGAACGCCTCCGCAAGCCGGCGATAACCGGCCGAGAGATTGGCTTCGGCGCCGCGCTGGCCGTCGCGCGCAAGCCGCGCCTTGACCGCCTCGGCCTGAGCCGGCCTGTCGGACGCCGCCATCGCCGTGGCCTCCTGCTGGGCGGCGGCGACGAGCGCGGGATCGAGCGCGAGCGCCGGGAGGCCGGCGTTCAGGCGGTAGGCCGAGATCGTGGCGCGCGCCGCTTCGGCGTCGACGCGCGCCGTGGGCGAGCCGAGTTCGCGGTAGAAGGCGGGTTGCGCGGTGCGGGCCGGCTCGGCGCAGCCCGCGAGGTTGAGCGCGGCCAGCGCGCCTGCGAGCAGGGCCGGGCAGCTAATCGCTGTCGGTCTCCTGACCGGTCGATGCGGGGGAGGGGGCATCGCCTCATTCCTTGTTCTCGATCTTGCTTTCGGCTTCGGCCGGGTCGGAAGGCGGCGTGGGCGGGCCGGCGGGCGTTGCCTCTGCTTCGTCCTCTTCGGCCGGCGCCGATGCGGGGCGTGCGCCGGAGCGCGCTGTCGGCGGCGGCCGGGTCTTCGTCTTGCGGTCCATGGCGCGGGCGATGTCCCCGAGCGACCGTTCGACGCCATCGAGCCCCCTGACGGTGAGCTCGGCCGCCGCCGCCGCCGGCTCCAGTTCGGCGAGGCGCCTGTGGATGACATAGTTCAGGTCGCTGGTGACGCGGCCGACGACGTCGACCTCGCCGACGATGCAGATCAGGTCGAAATCCATCGTCGAAACACCGAGCTTCTTGAAGAGCACGGCCGGCGGCGGCTTCTGCAGCACGTCGCCATGCGCGATGGCCGCATCCGACAACATGGCGCGCACCAGCGTCGGGTCGAGCGCGCGCGGCACGGATATCGAGATCAGCACGCGGCCGGTGCGGTCGGAGCGGACGCGGTTGCGCACCACGCCGGAGACGAGGTTCGAATTCGGCACGATCACCGAGGAGCGGTCGAAGGTCTCGATCTCGGTGGAGCGGACATTGATGCGCTTGACGATGCCCTCGGCGTCTCCGACGAGAACCTGGTCTCCGACGCGGATCGGCCGTTCCCACAGCAGGATCAGCCCGGAGACGAAATTGGACACGACCGATTGCAGGCCGAAGCCGATGCCGACCGACAGCGCCGAGGCGACCAGCGTCAGCCGCTCGAGGCTGAGGCCCAGCGACGACACGGCCAGCGCCACCGCCGCGACGACGCCGACATAGCCAGACGCCGTCGTGATCGAGTTGCGCAGCCCGGTGTCGAGTTTGGTCGTCGGCAGGAATTTGTGCTCGAGCCAGCCCTGCAGCGATCGCGTCGCGGTCAGCCCCAGCGCGAAAAGGAAGGCGGCGACCAGGATCGACCAGAGCGAGACGGTGACGCCGCCGATCTGGAAACCGAAGAAGGCTGCGCGCAGCGAGGTCAGGAAATCGGCTGATTCCAGGCCCCAGGGCGCGAGCGCCAGCATCAGCGTGATCGCCATCAGCACAAGCTTGAGCACGCCGGTCAGGACGACCGCGATTTTCTGCAAGGTGGGGGCGCGAATGCCGACGCCGGCCTTCAGCGTCAGCGCAAAGCGGCCGGACCCCGTCAGAGCCTCGGTCAGACCGAGGTCGAGCAACTGGTAGAGCAGCACGAAAAGCGCCGCCAGGATGCCGATCCACAGTGTCTGCTCGGTCAGGAACGAGGCGAAGACGACGTAGCCGGTGAGCGCCGCCAGCACGATCGCCAGTCCTACGACCCAGCCGAGAATGCGCACCGGCGCCAGGCTCGCGCCATCGACCGGCACATAGGGGCCGAGACAGGCCTCCTCCTCGACCTCCTTGTCGTCACGCAGGCGGTAGAGCCCGGCGATCAGCGTCAGCGCGAACACGATGGCGAGCGCGCCGCGCACCAGGATCGAGAGCGCGAGCCCGGCCGCGATGGCCTGCAGCCAGGCCTCCAGGACCTTGCCGACCGACATCACCGCCGCCAGCGAGGCGGCGATCCAGACCACGGTTCGCGCCGTCGAATCCATGACGCTGACGAGGCGGCGATTGGGGTTGCCGGGCGCAAACAACGCGTCGGCCAGCGCCTGCACGAAGGCGAAGAGCGCCAGCCCGACGACGAGCGCCCACACCACCGGCTGGATGCGCGGCGGCAGCAGGCCGGCGGCGCTCAGGGCGGCGTAGATCAGCCAGCTCGCCAGGGCCGGCGGCGCGGCGCCGGCAACGACATGGGCGAGCGCGATGTTGAGGCAGCGCAGGCTGCCGGCCCCCTCGGCCGCGCCGATCCGCGCCTGGAAACGCGGCAGATAGCGGGCGCGCGCGACGTAAAGCAGCGCGGCCCCCAGGAAGGCGAGCGCCAGGAGTGCGCCGCGCGTGCCCAGCAGCGCTTCGGTGAAGACCGAAACCCAGCCGCCGAAGATCAGTCCGGACGCGCGCAGATCGCCCGGCAGCGTGGCCAGGGCGGTGCGCCAGGCTTCCGGGCTGAGGATCGAGGGGCCGGCGGTGAAGAGGGCGCTCGCGAACAGCTCGCGGCGGCGGTCGGCGATGCTGGTCAGCAGCTGTTCGGATTGCAGCGTCGCCGCGCGCGCGATCTTCATCGTCTCGTCGGCCTCGGCGAAAGCCTTTTCCCGCAAGCTGCGTTCGCGCTGAACCTCAGCGCTCTCCGGCGGCGCCTTGGCGTCCGGCTTCGGGCCGAGCTGCTCGAGCCGGGTTCTGGCCTGGTCGAAGCGCGGCGCCTGCTCCTCGATCAGCGCGCGGAGCGGCTCCAGCAGGGCCTGCAGGCGCAAGCGATGTCGCTGCAACTCGGCGTCGGTCGTGGCGGCGCCGGTCAGCGCGGTCTCGATCCGGGCGAGCTCGGCGCGATACTCGTCGAGACGGGAGCGACCGGGACCGGACTCTGTGGTTTGGGCGAGGCCGCCCGCCGCCGACAGAAGGCCGAGCAGCAGCAGGCACAGGGCCGCGGCCAGAGCGCGCCAGTGCGCGCTCCGGCGCGGTGCGGACGCCATGGGGAGCACGGTCGCAGCCACGATGAATTCGCCTCGCCGGGAATGATTCGACCCGCCGCCAAGGATCGCCCCGCGCGCGCTCATCTTGCAAGGCGGGACGGAAAATCGCGGCTCGGCCTGCAATGACGATCCCTCGTTGTGGGAGATGGCGCGGCGGCCAGGTGGCCCTTCACATTGACGTGAAGGCGCATGGCTGCTTCGGAGCCGGTCGGGCTCGGCTATCGTCGCCAAAGCGGCCTTCTTCATGGCGAAGAGGCGGCAGAACACGCTTCTGCGGAGATATCCGGCCGTCGCCGGCTCGCGGCGGTCACTCGCCGGAGCGCTGGCGCGCGTCCGCGATCGGCGTTTCAATCTCGTCCAAACAAAAATTTGACGCATGTCGCAGCGACCAAGCGTCTGTTCCGGTGAGGCGCGCCCGCACTCTCGCCGCTCTTCTTGATCGAAACCGGGAGGTTTACGGTGGCGAAGCTCAATGTGAATGGGAAAACGATCGACGTCGCGGTCGCTGACGACACGCCGTTGCTCTGGGTCATCCGCGAGCAGATCGGGTTGACGGGGACGAAATACGGTTGCGGCGTCGCCCAGTGCGGCGCCTGCACGGTGCATGTCGACGGCGTCGCGACGCGCTCCTGCGCCATGCCGGTGAGCGCGATGACGGCCGAGCAGAAGATCGTCACCATCGAGGGGCTTTCGCCCGATGGCGGGCACGCGATCCAGCAGGCCTGGATCAAGCACGAGGTTCCGCAATGCGGCTTCTGCCAGAGCGGCATGATCATGGCGGCGGCCGCGCTGCTGCAGGCCAACCCGAAGCCGACCGAGGCCGACATCGCCAGCGAGATGACCAATATCTGCCGCTGCGGCACCTATAACCGTGTGAAGGCCGCCATCCTCGACGTCGCCGCCGGCGGCGCGCTCGGCCGCGGCTGAGATCGCCGTCCTCGTTCCGGCGACCGCCGGACCGCCGCCTTTCCCTCTTCGTAGCGCAAGGTCGAGCGCGACAGGCCGGAGCGCCTTCGCCTTCCCCACGCTGAAACAGAGATCTGGAGCACGACATGACATCCGCGACGACCGCGTCTCCCGGCGACATCCCGGCCCGCACCGGGCTCTCCCGCCGCCACGTGCTGGCCGGCTCCGCCGCCGCAACCGGCGCTTTCAGCTTCGGCTTCTCCATTCCCTTCGCCGACGAGGCCGCCGCGCAGGCCGCCAATCCCGAGATCAACGCCTGGGTCGTCGTCCAGCCCGACGACAAGGTGATCATCCGCATCGCCCGTTCGGAGATGGGTCAGGGCACGCTGACCGGCCTCGCCCAGCTCGTCGCCGAGGAATTGAACTGTGATTGGTCCAAGGTCACGACCGAGTATCCGACGCCCGGCCAGAACGTCGCGCGCAACCGCGTCTGGGGCAATTTCTCGACCGGCGGCAGCCGTGGCATCCGCGAATCGCACGACTATGTCCGCAAGGGCGGCGCGGCCGCCCGCATGATGCTGATCCAGGCCGCCGCCAACCAGTGGAGCGTGCCGGCTGCGGAATGCGCCGCCGAGAAGAGCGTGATCACCCACAGGGCGTCCGGACGTTCGCTGCGCTACGGCCAGGTCGCCGCCGCCGCCGCCAAGCTCGAGGCGCCCAGGGACGTCGTTCTGAAGAACCCGAAAGACTGGATCATCGCCGGCAAGCCGATGGCCCGGCTCGACACGGCCGACAAGACCACCGGCGCCAAGATCTACGGCATGGACCTGAAGCTGCCGGGCATGCTCAACGCCGCGATCAAGGACTGCCCCGTCTTCGGCGGCAAGGTGAAGAGCTTCGACGCCGCCAAGATCAGGGACATGCCGGGCGTCAGGCACGTTCTCCCGGTCGGCGACAGCGCCGTCTCCGTCGTCGCCGAGACCTGGTGGCAGGCCAAGACCGCGCTCGACGCGTTGCCGATCGTCTGGGACGAGGGCGAGAACGCCAAGGTCTCGAGCGCCAGCATCGCCGCCTGGCTGAAGGAGGGGCTCGACGCTCCCAATGCGGTCGTCGGCAACCAGAACGGCGACGTCAAGGCGGCCATCGCCGGCGCGGCGCGCACGCTGGAGGCGGTCTACTCCTACCCCTACCAGAACCACGCCTGCATGGAGACGATGAACGCGACTGCGCTCTACACGCCGGACAAATGCGAGGTCTGGACGCCGACCCAGAACGGCGAGGCGGCGCTGGCCGCCACCGCCGAGGCGTCCGGGCTGCCGATCGCCAAATGCGAGGCCTACAAGATCGACCTCGGCGGCGGCTTCGGCCGGCGCGGCGCGGTGCATGACTGGGTCCGCCAGGTCGTCGCCATCGCCAAGCAGGTTCCGGGCACGCCGATCAAGCTGATCTGGTCGCGCGAGGAGGACATGCTGCATGGCCGCTTCCATCCGGTGACGCAGTGCAAGCTCACCGGCGCGCTCGACAAGGACGGCAACCTGACCGGGCTGCACATGCGCATCTCCGGCCAGTCGATCGTCGCCGGCATCTTCCCGCAGAACATCCGCGACGGGAAGGATCCGGTCGTGTTCCAGGGCCTCAACCCGCCCGGGCCCGAGGCCTCGATCGGCTACACCATTCCGAACCTGCTGATCGACCACGCCATGCGCAATCCGCACGTGCCGCCGGGCTTCTGGCGCGGGGTCAACCTGAACCAGAACGCGATCTATCTCGAGAGCTTCATGGACGAACTGGCCCATGCCGCCGGCAAGGACCCGCTCGAGTTCCGCCGCGCCCTGATGAAGGACAGCCCGAAACACCTCGCCGTTCTCAACGCCGCCGCGGAGAGGGCGGAATGGGGCAAGCCGCTGCCGGCCGGCGTGTTCCGCGGCCTGTGCCAGACCATGGGCTTCGGCTCCTATGTCGCGGCCGTGGCGGAAGTGTCCGTCACCGACGGCAAGCTCAAGATCCATCGCATCGTCGCGGCGACCGATCCAGGCCACGCGGTCAATCCGGCGCAGATCGAGCGGCAGGTCGAAGGCTCCTTCGTCTACGGGTTGTCGGCGGCGCTGCATGGCGAGTGCACGGTCAAGGACGGCCGCATCGAGCAGCAGAATTTCGACACCTACCAGGTGCTGCGGATGGACGAGATGCCCAAGGTCGAGACGGTGCTCGTGCCCTCGGGCGGGTTCTGGGGCGGCGTCGGCGAACCGACCATCGCGGTCGCGGCGCCGGCCGTGCTCAACGCGATCTTCGCCGCGACGGGCAAGCGCATCCGCTCGCTGCCGCTGAAGAACGCCGATCTGACGAAGGCATAACGTCTTGCGAGCGCACTCTTCTTCCTCCCCCCGCTTGCGGTGGGGAGGGCCGGGG
>JAKFWE010000477.1 GCA_021732895.1 Allobosea sp.
GTCGAGACGCTCGCGGTCGATCCGGACCGAGGGCCGCACCAGCAGGTCCTGGATCTCCAGCGGCGCGAGCTCGCCGTCGCGGGCGCCTTCACCGGGCGGATCGAGCCGCGAGATCGGCAGCGCCAGCCCGCGCGTGCCGGCCAGCCACTCGTCTGGCCTCGCCTCGGGCAGCAGGGCGCTCGGCGTGGCGACGATGCGGCGGAACGGCTCGCCGCGCGCGGCGGCCTCGCGAGCGACCTTCTCGATGTCCAACAGCAGGCCCAGCACCGGCACGCCGCGAATGCTCTGGCCGATATCGTCGGCGCGCGGCGACAGGATGGCGACCGGCCTGAGCTTGCTCATCGCGCCCGTCTCGATGGCGCGCAGCGCCATCTCGACCTCGGCTCCCCGGCCGAGAAGCAACGCCGGCAGCCGCGCCTTGCGTTCGACCGAATGTCGGGTGCGGGCGTATTTGAAGTAGCGAAAGGCCAGCCGCGGCCCGCCGAGGAGGGCGTTCTGGAGCAGCCAGTAGAGCGCGATGGTGATCTTGCCGAAGAAGAAGGCCCCGTAGAAATTCGGCGCGACCAGAATGTAGTCGATCACCAGCAGCGTCAGCGCGAGGATGGTCGAGGCCCTGACGATGTTGGACAGGTCCGGCAACGAGGCGAAGCGCCATTTCGAACGGTAGAGCGAGAAGAACCGGTAGACCGCGCCGGCATAGAGCACGAAAACCGGCAGCAGGACCGGCAGATAGCTGACATAGGCGGCCTGCAGGTCGCCATCGAAGCGGATCAGGATGGCCAGCATCACCGCCAGCGCGGTCTGCACCAGATCATGCGCGATGACGGCGATTTTCTTCGCGTTCTGCATCGAGAAGTAAGCCATGGCGCGCCGTATCCCGCCCCTGTCGGGGCTTGTCAACGCGGCGGCGCCGCCAGCCCGGCGAGAATGAAATCGATCATCTCGTCGGGCGCCGGTCCTGGCATGGTCTCGCATTGCGAGATCAGCAGCGGATGCTGGAAGCGGATCATCGCGGTGCGCACGCAGCGCGTCGCCAGCACGGGATCGACCGGGCGGAACTCGCCGCTGGCGACGCCGTCGGCGACGACGCCGCGGATCAGCGCGTCGAAGCGCTCGATATGGTCGAGGATCGCATCCCAGCTCTCCTCCATCGCAGCGCAGACCATTTCGTTCATGCGCACATGGTCGGAGTAACGCGAGGCGTTGATGCGCTGGGACGTCGCCAGCATGTCGCGCAGACGCCCGGCCGCCGGGCGGGGCTGGGCCGCGATGGCGGCGAGCGCGACCTCCTGCTCGCCCTTGAAGCGCTCCAGAACGGCCTCGTTGATCGCCTTCTTCGAGTCGAAGAAACGGTAGACGTTGGCCGGGCTCATGCGCAGCGATTTCGCGATGTCGGCGACCGTAGTCTTCTGGTAGCCGATCTCGCGGAAGGAGCGCTCGGCGGCGTCGACGATGCTGCGCCTCGTATCGCGTTCGGGCTGGTTCAAGGCGGCTTCCGTCTTCGGTGGGCGGTCGGACCGCGTGGACGCGCTTTCAGTATGATGAATTTCATCAATCGTCAATCATTCACCGGATCAAGGCGTTAGCCTCGACCTGGCGATCGCGAGGATCGCCTCGACGTCGAGAGAACGAGCAAGATGGCCGGCCAGCGCATCGAGCGTCCGCTCGATCGCGTCGTCATAGACCAGCGCCGGCGCGGCCGCCTCGCCGGCGAGCCGCGCCATGAACGCGGCGCGCACCGCATCCGACGCGAAGACGCCATGCAGATAGGCGCCGCTGACCCGCCCGTCGCGGCTGGCTGCGCCCTCGCCGCGGCCGGCGACGCGATAGGGCGCGCGCGCGGTGTCGGGACCTTCGGTCGCGCCGAGATGGATCTCGTAGGCGCGCCCGGCGGCCCCGCCGGCGGCATCGACGAAATCGACCTCCCGCACGGTCTTGGTCGGCGCCAGAACGGTGTCGACGTCGAGCAGGCCGAGGCCCGGGGCCTGACCCGCCGGACCTTCGAGACCGTGCGGATCGCGCACGACCCGGCCGAGCATCTGGTAACCGCCGCACAGGCCCAGCACATGGCCGCCGCGTCGCCGATGGGCGAGGATATCGACGTCCCAGCCCTCCTCGCGCAACACGCCGAGATCGCGCAGCGTCGTCTTCGAGCCCGGCAGGATGACGAGATCGACGTCGCCCGGCAGAGCCTGCCCGCGCGCCAGCAGCCGCAGATCGACGGCCGGCTCCAGCCGGAGCGGATCGAGATCGTCGAAATTGGCGATGCCCGGCAGCACCGGAACGGCGATGCGCAGCGCGGCCCCCGGCCGGCGCGGCCCGCCGCGCAGGTCGAGCCCGTCCTCCGCCGGCAGCCGGGCGGCGTCGTCGAACCATGGCGCGACGCCGAGGCCGGGCCAGCCGGTGGCGCGCTCGATCGTCGCGAGGCCCTCCGCGAAGAGCCCCGCGTCGCCGCGAAAGCGGTTGATCGCGAAGCCGCGGATCATGGCCCGGTCGGCGGCGTCCAGCACCGCATGCGTGCCGACGATGCTGGCGATGACCCCGCCGCGGTCGATGTCGCCGACCAGGATGGCCGGCGCCGACGCCGCCCGCGCGAAGCCGAGATTGGCGATGTCGCCGGCGCGCAGATTGGTTTCCGCCGGCGAGCCGGCCCCCTCGACGATCACGAGATCGGCGCCGTCGCTCAGGCGCGCGAAACTCTCCAGAACCTCGGGCAGGAACTGCCCGCGCCGTGCATAGTCGCCAGCGGCCAGCCGGCCGGCGACGCGGCCCTGCAGGATGATCTGGCTGCCGGTCTCGCTCTCCGGCTTGAGCAGCACCGGGTTCATGTCGACATGAGGAGCGATTCGTGCAGCGCGCGCCTGCAGCGCCTGCGCCCGACCGATCTCGCCGTGCGGCGTCGCGGCGGCGTTGTTGGACATGTTCTGTGGCTTGAACGGCCTGACCGCGAGGCCGCGATCGGCGAAGAGCCGGCAAAGCCCCGCCACGATCAGGGACTTGCCGACATTCGAGCCGGTTCCCAGAATCATGACCGCGGGGGTGCGTGCGCTGCACATGCGCGCCTGACTAGGCGCGTGCGCCGCCAGCGGCAAGCGGCCTGACGGCGCGAGATGCGGAGGGTCGCCGGTTCACGCCATGACCCCGCGACGTCAAAGGGGCGAAGCCGCCGCGGGCGCTCGTCGTGAACCGGCTTCGACGAGAAAGCCCTGACTTGTGATGATTGTCAATATTCATCAGACGATATTCGACATCCGGAGAAGGCGGGCGGCGCCGGCGTGCGCGGCGTCGTTTCGCATGATAGAGCGGCGTCCCGACCCCGCCACGGATGACGCGCTGCGATGAACCCGATCTTCTCCGCCCTCCAGACCAGCGTGTTCGAGACGATGTCGCGGCTCGCCCGCGAGACCGGGGCGGTCAATCTCGGACAGGGCTTCCCCGACGACCCCGGCCCCGAGGATGTCCGCCGCAAGGCGGCCGACGCGGTGATCGCGGGCTGGAACCAGTATCCGCCAATGATGGGGCTGCCGGAGCTGCGCCACGCCTGCGCCGCGCACTACAGGCGCTGGCAGGGGCTCGAGCTCGATCCCGACAGCGAAATCATGGTGACATCGGGGGCGACAGAGGCGCTCGCCGGCGCGCTGATGGCGCTGATCGCGCCGGGCGACGAGGTCGTGCTGTTCGAGCCGATGTACGACGCCTATCTGCCGCTGGTGTCGCGCGCCGGCGGCGTGCCGAAATTCGTGACGCTGACGCCGCCGGCCTTCGGGCTGAGCGAGGAGGCCCTGGCGCGGGCCTTCTCGCCGAGGACGAAGGTGGCCCTGTTCAACAACCCGCTCAACCCGACCGCGACGATCTTCAGCGACGCCGACCTCGACCTGCTCGCGGCGTTCTGCATCCGCCACGACACGGTGGCGCTCTGCGACGAGGTCTGGGAGCATGTCGTCTTCGACGGGGCCCGCCATAGGCCGATGCTGGCCCGGCCGGGCATGCGCGAGCGCACCGTCAAGGTGTCCTCGGCCGGCAAGATCTTCTCCCTGACCGGCTGGAAGGTCGGGCTCGTCATGGCCGCGCCGCCCCTGATGCGCGTGCTGAGCAAGGCGCATCAGTACATCACCTTCACCACGCCGCCGAACCTGCAGGCGGCCGTCGCCTACGGGCTGGGCAAGGACGACGCCTATTTCGACGGGATGCGGGCCGACTTCCAGCGCTCGCGCGACCGTTTCGCCGACGGCCTGTCGGGCCTCGGCTTCAGCGTGCTGCCGAGCGTCGGCACCTATTTCCTGAACGTCGACATCGCGCCGCTGGGCGAGCGGGACGACGTCGAATTCTGCCGGACGCTCGTCATGGAGAATGGCGTCGCCGCGATCCCGGTCAGCGCCTTCTATGCGGAAGCGGCGGTCCGGAACGTCGTTCGCTTCTGCTTCGCCAAGCACGACGCGACGCTGGACGCCGCGCTGGAGCGGCTTTCGGACCGGCGCAGGGGCGGCTGACGACGGGCGGTTTCAGGCCTTGCGCCGGCTCGCGGGCCGGTCGCCGGCGGCGGCGAGCCTTCGCTGCAAGGCCGCAGCGTTGGCGCCATGGCCCTGCGCGCGCATGGCCTCGATCGCTGCCGCGACCTGCATCACGGCCTGCTGCGCGAGGGCCGGGTCGTTCCGGCGCCGGGCGAGTTGCATCGAAGCCAGTCCCTGATTGGCCGAGCTCACGGCCCAGAGCAGCGGCTCGGTTTCGCGGCGGCGTTCCTCGAGCGCCGCGCCATAGGCCGCGACGGCCTCCTCCAGCACGACCGGCTCGTCGTAGCGCTCGGCCATGGCGCAGAGCACGTCGCCCATCCTGTCCCGTATCTCCGCCCAGGCCAGCGGATCGGCCGCGCGGCTGTAATGGCCGAGCGCCGCCGTGAAGGCGTTGAAGGCGTTCTCGAGATCGGAGAGTTCGCTGCCATGCCGTCCGAGCGCGGCGAGCGCGCAGCCGAGCGCACGCTGCGCGCGGGCCCAGGCGCCGGGCTCCGCGTCGCGCGGCGTCGCGCCGAGCCCGGCGCGCAGGCCGGCGACCGCCGTCTCGAGCGCCGCGACGTCCTCGCGGGCCTCGCCGAGCGCAAGGGCGAGCGCGCCGAGGCGCTGCTGCAGCGAGCGCCACAGCGCCGGCGCCTCGGCCGGGCGCAGATCGTCGAGCCCCGCGACATAGCAGGCCAGCGCCTCGTCGCGCAGCGTCTCCGCCCCGGTCAACCCCGCCAGGCCTTCGAGGGCCGCGCCCAGCCGCTCCTGCGCAGCGGCCCAGGCGAGCGTCGAATCATAGGGATCGAGGCCCGACAGCAGGGCGCGGCACTGCGCGATCGCCGCCTCGAAGCCGGAGGCGTCGGCGAAATCGAGCCCGAGCCGCGTCATGACTTCGGACTGGGCCAGCGCATGGCGGAGGCTCAGATCCGGATCGGCGAGGCCGACGATCGCCGCGGCCTCGCCGAAGCGCTGCGCCGCCTCGCGATAGGCGGCCGGGTTGAGCGGGAGCAGGGCCGCGGCGCCTCGGTCGGCGCGCTGCCGCGCCGCCGCGATACGCCGCTCGCCCGGCATCGCGGCGATGTCGGTGGAGCCCTTCAGGAGATGCAGCTCGGCTTCGCCGAGCGCGCGCTCGATCTCGGCGAACCGGCCCGCCGCGAGCGCGCTCGCGGCGCGGGCGCGCAGCCCGGCCACCGTCGCGTCCCCTCCCGGCTGCGCCAGGCTTTCCGCCAGGGCGCGGACGTCGCCGGCCTTCGCCGCGAGCAGCTGTTCGAGCGCGCCGGTCCTGCTCCCTGGCGCGCCCTTGACGAACGGGGTCACGATCGCGAGCAGAGCCGGCATCGGCACGCGCGCGCCGCGCGAGACCCGCGCCAGAATGGCCGCAAATTCATCCTGACCGGTGACGATGGCAGCCTCCCGCCGCGCCGGTCCCGAACCCCGACCGGCTACCTCGCCGCGATCACCGCGATCTCGACACCGTATTGCGGGCCGGCCAGCCTCGCCTCGACCGTGGCGCGGCCGGGCGTCTGGCCGGCGATGACCCAGCCGTCCCAGACCGCGTTCATCTCGGCGAAGCTGGACATGTCCGAGAGCCAGATGTTGACCATCAGCAGCTTGCTCTTGTCGGAGCCGGCCTCGGCCAGCAGCGCATCGACGAGGCCGAGAATCTCGGCCGTCTGTTCGGCGATGCTCCTGCCCGCCGCCTTGTCGGCGACCTGACCGGCCAGATAGACCGTGTCGCCGTGGATCACGGCCTTGGACATGCGCGGGCCGGGGTTGAGACGCTCGATGGTCATGATGGCTCTCCTGAAAAATCGTCTCGCTGGTAGCCTGCCGGCGCGCGTTTCGCAAATCCCGGCATGGCTGTGCGGATGCTCCGGCGCAGCCTTGACGCGCAGGGTTCAGGCCCAGGCGGTCCAGCCGGCCCAGAGCGCGCCGTAGCGCGCCGCCTTGCCGAGCAGCACCAGCGCCACGAAGCGGCCCAGCGGATAGTTGAGCGTGCCGGCGACGAGCGTGAGCGGGTCGCCGACGAAGGGCAGCCAGGCGAAAAGCAGCGACGGCCAGCCATGGCGCGCGAACCAGTTCCGCGCTCGCGCGAGGCTTGCCGGATTCGGCCGCAGCCAGGCGGGCAGGCGCTCCGGGCCGGCGCGCGCGATCAGCGCGCCGATCAGCCAGTTCACCACCGAGCCGGCGGCGTTGGCGAGACTCGCGGTCAGGAACAGCGCCAGCGGATCGACGCGTCCGGCCGCCAGCAGCGCGACGAAGACGGCCTCCGACTGCGCCGGAAGCAGCGTGGCCGCGACGAAGGCCGCGCCGGCCATGCCGGCGAGCGCGAGCGCCGCTTCCATCAGAGCGCAACGCCGAAGAAACGAAGCCGCGTCGCGACCGCCATGAAGCCGCCGTCCTTAGAGCCGCCGCAGCGCGACCTGCTGGATGCGGTGGCTCGCGCCCTTGGTCAGGATCAGGCTGGCGCGCTGGCGCGTTGGCACGATGTTCTCGCGCAGATTGGGCAGGTTGATGCCGGTCCAGAGACCCTCCGCGATCGAGAGCGCCTCCTCCTCGGCGATCTCGGCATATTTGCGGAAGAACGAGCGCGGGTCGCGGAAGGCGGTCTGGCGCAGGGTCATGAAGCGGTTGACGTACCAGCGGTGCAGATCGTCCTCGTGGGCGTCGAGATAGACCGAGAAGTCGAAATAGTCGGAGACGAAGGGGATCGCCGCGCCGTCGCGCGGGAGCCGCCCCGGCTGGAGCACGTTCAGACCTTCCAGGATCAGGATGTCGGGCCGCTCGATCGTGACCTCCTCGTCAGGCACGACATCGTAGACCAGGTGCGAGTAGACCGGCGCGGCGACGGCCTTCTTCCCGGCCTTGACCTCCGAGAGGAAGCGCAGGAGCGACGCGCCGTCATAGCTCTCGGGGAAGCCCTTGCGCTGCATCAGGCCGCGGCGCTCGAGCTCGGCGTTCGGCAGCAGAAAACCGTCGGTGGTGACCAGTTCGACCTTGGGCGTGTTCGGCCAGCGCGAGAGCAGCGCCTTGAGCACGCGCGCCGTGGTCGACTTGCCGACCGCGACCGAACCCGCCACCCCGATGATGTAGGGCACCTTGACTTCCGCCTCCGCCATCAGGAAGCGCTGCGTCGCCTTGAACAGCCCCTGCGTGGCGGCGACATAAAGCGAGAGCAGGCGCGACAGCGGCAGGTAGATCGCCACGATCTCGTCGAGCGAGATCGGGTCGTTGATCGATTGCAGCTTGGTCAGATCGTCGACCGACAGCGTCAGCGGCGTATCGGCGCGCAGATGCGCCCACTCGTCGCGCGAGAAGCTGCGGTAGGGCGAGCCGAGATCGGGATCGGCCGGGGCGGGGATCAGGCGCTGGTCCATGGCGTGACCCGCATTCCAGGCTTCGAGGTTCAACGCAGGCACTTCCCCGGCTTGCGGGCGACGCCCGGCTTCATCGTGGCCGCGCCGCCTTCTCCGCCAGGCCGGACGTCGCGGTGCGGGCCTCAAGCTGGCTCAACACGTCCTGCAATGCAACATCGCGGGACTTCAGTACGACCAACAGATGATACAGCAGGTCGGCCGACTCGGCGATCAGCTCGGCCCGGTCCCCCTTGACGGCGGCGATCACGGCCTCGACCGCCTCCTCGCCGAATTTCTTGGCGCAGCGCTCGGGACCGGCGGCGAGCAGCTTCGCGGTCCAGGATTCTTGCGGAGAGGCTATTGCGCGCTCGGCGATGCGGGCTTCGAGGTCGGTAAGGGTGAAGGGCGTCGTCATGTCTGGCTAAACCAGCCGTCATTGCGAGCGCAGCGAAGCAATCGAGGGGGCGTAGAGCACGCGGCTCTGGATTGCTTCGCTGCGCTCGCAATGACGGACAAAGGCACGATCATCGCTCAAGCCAGACGCATCTTGAGTCCGGCGGCCGCCATGTGCGCCTTGGCCTGCGGGATCGTGTAGGTCCCGAAATGAAAGATCGAGGCGGCCAGCACGGCCGATGCATGACCCTCGCTCACCCCCTCGACGAGATGATCGAGCGTTCCGACGCCGCCGGACGCCACGACCGGAATCGAGACCGCATCGGCGACGCGACGCGTCAGTTCGAGATCGAAGCCGGTCCTGGCGCCGTCGCGGTCCATCGAGGTCAGCAGGATCTCGCCCGCGCCCAGGCTCGCGACCTCGCGCGCATAGGCGACCGCGTCGATACCCGTCGCTATGCGCCCGCCATGGGTGAAGACCTCCCAGCGCTCGGGCGACACCTGCTTGGCGTCGATCGCCACGACGATGCATTGCGCGCCGAATTTTTCGGCCGCCTCGCGCACGAATTCGCGCCGATGCACGGCCGCCGTCATGATCGAGGCCTTGTCCGCGCCCGCCAGCAGCAGCCTGCGGATATCCTCGACCGTGCGCACGCCGCCGCCGACGGTCAGCGGCATGAAACAGGCCTGCGCCGTGCGGCTGACGATGTCGAACAGAATGCCGCGATCCTCATGGCTCGCCGTGATGTCGAGAAAACACAGCTCGTCCGCGCCCGCCGCGTCATAGGCCTTCGCCGCCTCGACGGGGTCGCCGGCATCGACCAGATCGACGAAGTTGACGCCCTTGACGACGCGGCCGTCCTTGACGTCGAGGCAGGGAATGATGCGGGTTTTGAGGGTCATGCCGGTATGGCTTGACGCTTATGACTGTTTACAAAATCCCATACTGCCTGAGGCACCCAACCATCGCAAAATTCAGGAGTGACCTCAGACATCAAAAACTGCATGCCCGGGAAGCTGTTTCGAATTCGACTCGCTAATTCTGTAACGGTAAAATGAGATTTGATAATGACAAGGCCGCCCGTCATGACGAGCCAGTCTGCGATCTCTGGTGCGCTGTTCAAGCGTTGCCGAATTATTTCAGGATCTATCTGAACGATATTGAAGGAAAAAAGAAACGTCTTCATTTGTCGGTTCCTTTCTTTCCGCGCTCGACGGCCTCACCCCGGGTGAGGCTTTCAGCCTCGTCGATCAAGATAGGCGCTTCGTCGCCTTTTCGTAAGAGGATAAGCTCCTGCTGCCGGAGTTGAAACTCTTCAGACTGCAGCCTGTTGGGATCGCGAAACAAGAAGATAAAATACGCGACGCCAGCCAGAATGACAGGGGATGCAGCGAGTCCCAGAGCTAAAAGCTGAATGCTCGGCGTTGACGAAAATACCGCAGCCAAAAGAGAAGCGGGAGTGACAACTGCGGCCAGCCAAAGCATTGGATTAAGCGCTGTGCTGACCTTCACGACCGCCGCGCGGTTCGTCAGCGCCTTGAGATGGTCGAGTTTCATTGGGATCTGACCTCCAACCGAGCCAGCGCGGCCTTTGGATCGATCCGCCCGTCATAGAGCGCCCGCCCCGTGATCGCGCCTTCCAGGATCGCCGCGTCAGGCGCGCAGAGCCGCTCGATGTCGGCCATCGAGGCGAGGCCGCCGGACGCGATCACCGGGATCGTCAGCGCGTTGGCCAGCGCGATCGTGCCGTCCCAGTTGACGCCCTGCAGCATGCCGTCGCGGGCGATGTCGGTGTAGACGATGGCGGCGACGCCGGCGTCCTCGAAGCGCCGCCCGAGATCGTCTGCCGCCAGCGCCGAGGTTGCGGCCCAGCCCTCGACGGCGACGAAGCCGTCGCGCGCGTCGATGCCAACGGCCACCTGCCCCGGAAACGCCTTGGCCGCCTCGCGCACGAAGCCGGGATCGCGCACGGCGGCCGTGCCGATGATGACGCGGGCGACGCCCTTCTCCAGCCAGCCCGCGACCGTCTTCATGTCGCGGATGCCGCCGCCGAGCTGCACCGGGAACGAAACCCTGGCCAAAATCGCCTCTACGGCGGCCGCGTTCATCGGCTTGCCGGCGAAGGCGCCGTCGAGGTCGACGACATGCAGCCAGCGGAAGCCCTGCGCCTCGAAGGCGGCGGCCTGCGCGGCCGGATCGTCGTTGAACACGGTCGCGCGGTCCATGTCGCCCTGCCGCAGGCGCACGCATTGGCCGTGTTTGAGATCGATGGCGGGGAACAGGATCACGGCGACCAGTCCAGGAAATTCGCGATCAGCCTCAGGCCGAGCGCCTGGCTCTTCTCGGGGTGGAACTGCGTGCCGGCGACGTTGCCGCGCGCCACCATCGCCGTCAGCGCGCCGCCATGGTCGGTGACGGCGAGGACGTCTTCGGGCCGCTCCGGCGTCAATGCGTAGGAGTGCACGAAATAGGCGTGCAGGCCGTGGGGACCGGTCTCGACGCCGTCGAGCAGGGCATGGCCGCGCCGCGCCTCCAGCGTGTTCCAGCCCATATGCGGGATCTTGAGGCCGGCGTCGTCAGGCTCGATCAGCGCGACATCGCCCGGGATCCAGCCCAGACCCGGCGTCACGACATGCTCCAGCCCGCGCGTCGCCAGAAGCTGCATGCCGACGCAGATGCCGAGAAACGGCCGCTGTCCGCCGCGCACCGCCTCCTCCAGGGCCTCGACCATGCCGGGCACGGCGTCGAGCCCGCGCCGGCAATCGGCGAAGGCCCCGACGCCGGGCAGGACGATGCGGTCGGCGCGCCGAACCTCGCCGGGGTCGCCGGTGACGCGGATCGTGGTCGCGCGGCCGGATTCCGCCGCCGCGCGCTCGAAGGCCTTGGCGGCGGAATGCAGGTTTCCCGAGCCGTAATCGACGATGGCCAGCGTCCGCGTCATCGCCCGCGCGCTTCGGGGAAGAGCCCGATGACCGGAACCGGGCTCGCAGGCGGCCACTGCGCCGAGGCCTCGACCTGGCGCTGCGGCGCAGCCTCGCCGGCCAGCGCCCGCTCGAAATAGCGCTTCTCGGCCTCGGCCAGATCGCGCGCCTCGACGACGTCGGCGAGCCGCCAGCCCTGGCGCAGAAGCTTGCGTGCGATCAGGTTCTGGCCTTCCAGCCCAAGGAACAGCGCGATCGCGAGCAACGCCAGGACAAACGCGCCGCCGCTCAGCCCGAAGCGCGCGCGGGCATAAAACAGTGCGGCCCAGACCAGCGCGAACAGGACGGTCGCGAGCCAGAGCCGCTTGCCGAGCAGCCAGAGCCCGGTCAGCGCGAAGGCCGACCAGGTGAAGCTGTCGGGCAGCACGCGGGCTCGCTCGACCTCCTCGCGCGGCCCGCCCGAACCGGGCGGCGGTATCAGCACCGTGTAGAACGCCATGTCAGGCTCCCGTCACAACGCGCCCTTGGTCGAGGGCACGCGGCCGCCCTCGCGCGGATCGACCTCGATCGCATGACGCAGCGCCCGCGCCAGCCCCTTGAAGCAGCTCTCGGCGACGTGGTGGGCGTTGTCGCCATAAAGCGTCTCGACATGCAGCGTTATGCCGGCGTTCATCGCGAAGGCCTGGAAGAACTCGCGCACCAGTTCGGTGTCGAAGCTGCCGATCTTGTGCGCCTCGAAGCGGGTGCGGAAGACGAGGAACGGCCGGCCGGAGACGTCGATGGCGACGCGGGTCAGCGTCTCGTCCATCGGCAGATGCACATCGGCATAGCGGCGAATGCCCTTCTTGTCGCCGAGCGCTGCCTTGAGCGCCTCACCGAGCGCGATGCCGGCGTCCTCGACCGAGTGGTGGTCGTCGATATGGGTGTCGCCCTTCACGCTGACCGACAGGTCGATCAGCGAGTGGCGCGCGAACAGGTCGAGCATATGGTCGAAGAAGCCGACTCCGGTCGAAATCTCGGCCCTGCCCGCGCCGTCGAGCAGGAGCTTCACCGCGATGTCGGTCTCGTTGGTGCGGCGCTTCACTTCGCCAGAACGCATGACGGCCTCTGTGCCAGAGCGGAATTGGCGTGGCTTTAGCAGGCGGTTGGCGGGAAGGCCATAATGATCGGGGTGCAGGCTTGATGCCGGATCGGATGCGTTCCCCGCCGCCGTCATCCCGGGCGACCGCAGGGAGACCCGGGATCCATTCCTGAACCGTTCCGGCATTGATCCCGGGTCTGCGCTTCGCTCCGCCCGGGATGACGGCGCGGATAGTCTATGCGTTCAAGCGTCTGGGGCGGCCCGAACCAATGCCTGCTCGCAGCGATAGCCGTGAAAGTCGGAGGCGATCTCGCCATTCGTGACGAAGACATGGTTTCCGGTGAAACCCGCCTCCGGCCTGATCCAGACGGCATGGAAGCCGCTGTCCGGATAGGCGTCCAGAAACGCGTAGGCGAGGATTTGGCAGGCCCCGCAGGCGAAGAAAGCGCGCTCGGGCAGATTCCAGCGTTTGACCGGATTGCTCTTGATACCGGGCCTCGGCCTGAACATGTTGGCGGCACCCCATGATGTCCCGACCGAGACCGAATCGACATGTCCGAGCCTGGCAACGCCCCCCTTATGCACGCGACCACGATCCTGATGGTGCGCAAGGGCGGCAAGGTCGTGATCGGCGGGGACGGGCAGGTCTCGCTCGGCCAGACCATCATGAAGGGCAATGCGAAAAAGGTCCGCCGCCTCGCCAAGGGCGCGGTGATCGCGGGCTTCGCCGGCGCGACCGCCGACGCCTTCACCCTGTTCGAGCGGCTGGAGAGCAAGCTGGAGCAGTATCCGACGCAGTTGCTGCGCGCCTGCGTCGAGCTCGCCAAGGACTGGCGCACCGACCGCTATCTGCGGCGGCTGGAGGCGATGCTGCTGGTCGCCGACAAGGATGTGAGCCTGCTGATCTCGGGCACCGGCGACGTGCTCGAGCCCGAGGCCTCGGAGCATGGCTCGGTGATGGCGATCGGCTCGGGCGGCAATTTCGCGCTGGCCGCGGCGCGCGCGCTGGTCGATGTCGAGGCCGACGCCGAGACGATCGTGCGCAAGGCGATGAAGATCGCCGGGGACATCTGCGTCTACACCAACCACTCGCTGGTCGTCGAGACGCTGGGGGCGGCGTGAGCGGGCCCGCCGCCGAGACAATCGCCTTCGCGCCGGTGACGCTGGCCGACCTGCCGATGCTGGGCGAGTGGATGGCGCGACCACATTGGCGGGACTGGTGGGGCGAGCCGCAGACCGAGCTGGGCTATGTCCGCGACATGGTCGAGGGCCTCGATACGACTTGCCGCCCGTTCATCTTCGCCCTCGACGGCGAACCGGCCGGTTACATCCAGGTCTGGCAGGTCGGCCCGCACCAGATCCCGGAATGGGCCGACGACAACCCGTGGCTGATGGAATTGCCGGCTGACGCCGTCGGCGTTGACCTTTCGCTGGCGGACGGGGCGCGGCTCTCCCAAGGCATAGGCTCGGCAGTGCTGCGCCGCTTCATCGCGATGCTGCGTGAGGAAGGACACGGCGCCATCATCATCGATCCTGATCCGGAGAATGGCCGCGCCGTCGCGGCCTACGCCAAGGTCGGCTTCCGCCCCGTGCCGCATCTCGAAGGCCGGACGCCGGGCGTGCTCATCATGCAGTTCCAGCAGGACATCGCTTGCACATGACCTCATTCTCCCCTCACGAGATCGTCTCCGAGCTCGACCGCTTCATCGCAGGGGCGAGCGCAGGCGAAGCCGTCCAAACCGAGAATCCGACGATGAAGGCCGATAGAGGGCTTTGCCAGTGACCAGTTTTTCCCCTCGCGAGATCGTCTCCGAGCTCGACCGCTTCATCGTCGGCCAGAACGACGCCAAGCGCGCGGTGGCCATCGCGCTGCGCAACCGCTGGCGCCGGCAGCAGCTCGATGGGCCGCTGCGCGAGGAGGTCCAGCCGAAGAACATCCTGATGATCGGGCCGACCGGCTGCGGCAAGACCGAGATCGCGCGCCGGCTGGCGAAGCTCGCCAACGCTCCCTTCCTCAAGGTCGAGGCGACCAAGTTCACCGAGGTCGGCTATGTCGGGCGCGACGTCGAGTCGATCGTGCGCGATCTCGTGGAGGTCGCGATCGGCCTCGTGCGCGAGAGCCGGCGCAAGGACGTGCAGGCAAAGGCCCATATCGGCGCCGAGGAGCGCGTGCTCGACGCTCTGGTCGGCTCGACCGCGAGCCCCGGCACGCGCGACTCCTTCCGGCGCAAACTGCGCTCCGGCGATCTCGACGAGAAGGAGATCGAGGTCGAGATCGCGACCGGCGCGTCCGGCCCACCGATGTTCGAGGTTCCCGGCATGCCCGGCGCATCGATCGGCGCGATCAATCTCGGCGACATGTTCGGCAAGGCCTTCGGCCAGAAGGGCAAGCCCAAGCGCATCCTGGTCCGGGACGCCTATGGCCCGTTGCTGACCGAGGAGAGCGACAAGCTGATCGACCAGGAGGCGATCGTCCACGCCGCGATCCGAGAGGTCGAGAACAACGGCATCGTCTTCCTCGACGAGATCGACAAGATCTGCGCCCGCGAGGGCAAAAGCGGCGCGGACGTCTCGCGCGAGGGCGTGCAGCGCGACCTGCTGCCGCTGATCGAGGGCACCACGGTCGCCACCAAGCACGGCGCTGTGAAGAGCGACCACATCCTGTTCATCGCGTCGGGCGCCTTTCACGTCTCGCGCCCCTCCGACCTCTTGCCGGAGCTGCAGGGCCGCCTGCCGATCCGGGTCGAACTGCTGCCGCTCGACGTCGAGGATTTCAAGCGCATCCTGACGGAGACGGAGGCCAGCCTGATCAAGCAGACGGTGGCGCTGATGGCGACGGAGGACGTGGCCGTCGATTTCGCTCCCGACGCGATCGAGGCGATCGCCCGCATCGCCTTCGAGGTCAACGCGACCGTCGAGAATATCGGCGCGCGCCGGCTGCAGACGGTGATCGAGCGGATTCTCGACGAGATTTCCTTCACCGCGCCCGACCGTTCCGGCGAAAGCGTGACGATCGACGCGGCCTATGTCGAGGCGCGCATCGGCGACCTCGCGAAGAACGCGGATCTGAGCCGGTTCATCCTCTAGCGGAGCGGGCGATGACTCCCGACGACGGAGGCCGCCTCGCCCGCAACTCGCTCGTCGTCGGGCTGGCGACCGTGCTGTCGCGGCTGCTCGGCTTCGCCCGCGACATGCTGATCGCGCGGCTGCTCGGGGCCGGGCCGGTCGCCGACGCTTTCATCGTCGCCTTCCGCCTGCCCAATCTGCTTCGCCGCGTTCTCGGCGAGGGCGGGCTCAACGCGCCTTTCGTGCCGGTCTACCTCGATCTGCGCGCGCAGGGCGGCGTCGCGGCGGGCCGGCGTTTCGCCGGCGAGGCCTTCGCCTGGCTGGCGCTGGCGCTGGCCATCGTCACGGCGCTCGGGCTCCTGCTCGCGCCATGGCTCGTGCTCGGGCTGGCGGGCGGATTTCGCGACGCGCCGCGGACGCTGGCGCTGGCGACCGACTACACGCGCCTGGCCCTGCCCTTCCTCGCCTTCACGACGCTCGCGTCGCTGCTGGCGGCGGCGCTCAACGCCGAAGGGCGGTTCCTGGTGGCGGCGCTGGCGCCTTCACTGCTCAATCTCGTGCTGATCGCGGCGCTGGCGCTGGCGCTCGCCATGGGAATGCAGGCCTCGCAAACGGCCATGACGATCGCGGTCGCGGTCAGTCTCGGTGGAGCCTTGCATCTCGTGATGATCGTGACGGCGCTGCTGAGCGGCGCGCCCGGCCTGCCACGTCCGCGCCTGCGCTGGTCGCCCGCGATGACACGGCTGGTGGCGCTGGGTGCGCCGGCGCTGCTGGCGGCGGCGACCTCCCAGCTCGTGCTGCTGGTCGCGACCCAGATCGCCTCGGTCCAGCCCGGCGCGGTGTCGTGGCTCTACTACGCCGACCGCATCTTCCAGCTCCCGCTCGGCTTCGTCGCCGTCGCCATGGGCGTCGTGCTGTTGCCCGCGATCGCGGCCCAGGAGGCGGCTGGCGACGACGCCGGGCGACGCCGGACGATCGACCGCGCGCTGGTTCTGGGTCTGGCGCTGGCGGCGCCGGCCGCCGCCGGGCTGGCCTGGCTCGCCGATCCGATCGTCTCGGTGCTGTTCGAGCGCGGCCGGTTCACGTCGATCGACCGCATGCACACGGCCGAGGCTCTGGCGGTGTTCGCGGCCGGCCTGCCTTTCGCGGTCATGGCCAAGGTCTTCGCCCAGGTCTATTTCGCCCGGCAGACGCCGCGGCTGCCGCTTTACGCCGGCCTCTCGGCGCTGGCGGTCGCCGTGCTGGTGGGTCACAGCACCGCAATCGCCATGCCGGCGACGCGCGCGGCCAGCGCGGCCAGCTTCGCCTTTCTGGTTCAGGGCGGGGTGCTGGCGGCCCTGCTCGTCCGCGACCGGCTTTGGCGGCCGGGCCTGCCGCTGCTCGCGCCCCTTCTCGCCATCGCCGCCGCCGCCCTGGCGATGCTCGCGGGACTTTCGACGCTGACGCCGCTGCTTCGCGACAGCCTCTCGGTCGAGGCCGCGCCGGGCTGGCGGGCCGGCGCGCTGACGCTGCTTTGCCTCGCCGGACTGGTCCTCTACGCGGCGTGCGGACGCCTGTTCGGCGCGTTTCGCCTGCGCGAACTCGGACGTCTCGGCAAGCGGGGCTGACGCGCCCGCCCCTTGCGCCGCGCCCGGCCTTCCGCCAGAACCCGCTGCTCCGATCGTCACCCATTCGCGGGAGCGCCCGATGGCGGCCTTTCACCAGCGCGTCTTCTCCGGCATGCAGCCGACATCGACGCTGCATCTCGGCAATTATCTCGGCGCGCTGACCAACTGGGTCGCGATGCAGAAGACCCATGACTGCATCTATTGCGTCGTCGACATGCACGCGATCACGGTCTGGCAGGACCCCGCCGAACTGACGCGCGCGATCCGCGAGGTCACGGCCGCCTATGTCGCCGCCGGCGTCGATCCGAAGCGCAGCATCATCTTCAACCAGAGCCAGGTGCATCAGCACGCCGAACTCGCCTGGGTGTTCAACTGCGTCGCCCGT
>JAKFWE010000469.1 GCA_021732895.1 Allobosea sp.
CATATTCGTCGAAGACCAGCGCGATGTTGTTTTGCAGCGCCCAGGGCAGGATGCCGTCCTGGAACTCGGTGATCTGCTTGCCATCCTTCAGCACGATCGCGTCCTTGCCGACGAGATCGAGCCGCGAGATGTGGCTGTCGAGGTTGACGCGCACGCAGGGCCAGTTCAGCCGGGCCGCGACCTGCTCGATATGGGTCGATTTGCCGGTGCCGTGATAGCCGGAGATCATGACGCGGCGGTTGTGGGCGAAGCCGGCCAGGATCGCGATCGTGGTGTCGCGGTCGAAGCGGTAATCGGCGTCGGTGTCGGGGACATGCGCCTCCTGCGTCGAATAGGCCGGCACTTCGAGGTCGGAATCGATCCCGAAGGTCTGCCGCACCGAGAGCTTCATGTCGGGAAGGCCCTGGGCCGTCGTCGTCGTCATCTGGCTCTGTCTCCGCGCATGGAACGGCTCCGGGAGAAGACCGGGCATTCCAGGAAGCCGACCGAAAAGGGGAGGCGTTCAGCCCTAACTAGAGCGAAAGCCCGGCAGCGGCAATTCGCGAAACCGCCGGGGCGGCAATACGCAACAGGCATGCCACGGGATCGTGAGGGCGGGCGCCCGGCTCAGCCGGTGCGGGCGCGCAGGCCGCCGATGATCGCCGCGAGAGCGCCTGCCCCGTCGCGATCGATCGCAGCAGGCGCCGGCGCGCCGGCGAGCAGTTGCGCGTCGATCGCGGCGTTCAGGCGTTCGGGCGTCAGGCCCGACAGGGGCAGGCAGCGGGCCAGGCCGGCGCGCTCCATCGCCTGCGCCCGGATCGTCTGTTCGGTTTCGGCGCCTGCGTCGAAGGGAATGACCAGGGCCGGTCTGCGGGCCTCGACCAGGTCGAGCACCGTGTTGTAGCCGGATTGGCTGATGGACAGCGCGCAGGACGCGAGCAGGCCGGCGAAGTCCGGACGCGCCCGCTCGACGACGAGGTTCCTCGGCGCGGCCCGTTGCAGCCTGGCGAAATCGGCCTCCGCGAGTCCGCGTCCGGCGAGGACGCGCCAGCGCCGGGCCGGATCGCCGAGGCCGGCGGCGGCGAGCGCGAGGTCAAAGACAGGAAGCGACGCGCCGGAGCCGCCGCCGGAGACGAGGAACTCGCCTTCCCCGTCATCGCCGCGCTCCGCCCGCGGAGACGGAGAGGCGAGATAGCCGGTGTAGCGCAGCCGGTCCCGAAGCTCCGGCGTCACCGGCCAGGACGCCTCGAGCGGCAGGAAGCTCCTGTCGCCATGCACGAGCACGGCGTCGAAATGCGCGGCGATGCGCGCATGGGCTTCCGCGATCCGGTCCGGGCGCGGCGTGACCAGCACGTCGCGGATCGAGGACAGCGTCAGCACCGCCGGATTCGCGGCTCGCGCCGCGGCGATCAGCGCGAGGAACTCCTGCGCCAGCTGCCGCCGGCCGAACGGGAAATGTTACGTGATGACGATGTCGGGCTTCAGCGAGGCGGCGAGGGCTGCGAGCATCGCCCGGCGCCGCTCCCGCCTGTCGTCGTCGATGGCCGCGCCCGTCTCGTCGAGCAGGGTGCGGAAGTCGGTTCCCTCGACCTGCACCGGCGGCAGCTGCACGAAGGCGTAGGGCTCGTCGCCGGGCGGGCCGATCGGCATGCCACCGCTGGCGAGGGTGACGGCGTGGCCCGCTCTCGCCAGCGCGCCGGCGAGGTGGCGCGCCCGCACGAGATGGCCGGAGCCGAGCAGATGCGTCACCGCAATGAGGGTGCGCCGGCTCATTGGCCCGGCGGTTTGAGCGAGCGCCTGAGCAGGTCGCAGACCCGGTCGAGCCCGGCCGCCGCCGAGAACTCACCGCTCAGGCGCGCGAAGGCGGCCGCTCCCAGAGCCTCGCGCCGGGCCGGATCGGCGGCCAGCGCCGCCAGCGCGCGGGTCAGGGCGGGGATGTCGCCGGGCGGAACCAGGACGCCCTCGACATCCTGGCGGACGAATTCGGGAATGCCGGCGAAGTCCGTCGCCACGATCGGCAAGGCCTGGCTCGCCGCCTCCATCACCACGTTGGGCAGCCCGTCGCGGTCGCCGTCGCCGGCCAGCTTCGAGGGGAGCACGAAGAGATCGGCCGCGCGCAGCGCATCGACGACGTCGGCCTGCGGCTTTGGGCCAGCCCAGACGACGCGTTCCGCGAGGCCGAGCGCGGCAGCCTGCGTCCGCAGCGCCGCCAGCTTCTCGCCGCCGCCGATATGGGTCAGACGCCAGTGCAGGTCCGGCGGCAGCGCCGCCAGCGCCGTCAGCAGGTCGTCGAAGCCCTTCTTCTCGACGGCGCGGCCGATCGTGACGAAACGCACGGGATCTCCGGGGTTCGCGCCGGTGCGCGGCTCGCGGCTGGCGGGAGGAGCGGGAAAGCGCGCCAGTTCGAGGCCGTGATGCAGCAACGCGACCTTGCCTTCGCGACCGGCGAGACGCGCGAGTTTGGCGTGGCCGTCCCGCGTGCAGGTCACGCCCCAGGCCGCGTCGGCGATCTTCTCGCGCTTTTCCCAGTCCGGCGTCGTCCAGATGTCCTTGGCGTGAGCCGAGAACGACCAACCGATCCCGCGCAGCAACGCCGCATAGCGGATCACCGAGGCCGGCGTATGCAGATAATGCACGTGCAGATGGGCGGTGCCGATCGGCAGCTCGCGCGCCATGACGCAGGCCTGCCCGAACCGGCGCAGGCGGTTGCGGGTGGGATCGCGCCACAGATCGCGGACGAACAGGATCGCAAGCCGAAACACGGCCGGCCGCGCCAGAGCCGC
The DNA here is from genome assembly GCA_021732895.1 of Allobosea sp. Lineage (GTDB taxonomy): Bacteria > Pseudomonadota > Alphaproteobacteria > Rhizobiales > Beijerinckiaceae > Allobosea. Next base: position 2,763 of record JAKFWE010000469.1, read on the forward strand.
CAGCACGCCGCGCAGGACGCGCGCCGGCTCCTCGCGCAGATACTCCGGCAGATAGCTGACCGGAGCCGTGATCTCCTTGTGCATCAGATGACGCGCGGCGTCGGTCGGCCGGCGCAGCGACCAGATCGCGAAAGGCAGGCCGCGCTGCTGCAGCCCGAGCAGTTCCTGCGCGATGAAGGTCTCCGACAGACGCGGATAGCCCTTCATCGCGATCGCGATCCGGGGCTCGCTCATCGCGCGCCGATCAGCATGAAGCGCGTGTAGTTCCGCGTCGGCAGCGCGCCGGAAAACCAGATCTGCGACAGCCCCGCCTGCGCCTGGAACGCATCCAGCGAGGCCACGCAACTGCGATGGTCGGGTTCGCGGACGTAGTCGTTGGACTGGAGCAGCAGGGGCAGTCCGCGCGGCAGCGTCGCGAGCCAGCCGGGCACGTCGGCGAGGTGCTCGCAGCTCGTGTTGATCACCAGGCCCGGCCTCGGCGCCTGGGCGCTGAAATCGATCCTCATCATGTCGGCGGTTTCCGCCCGGAAGCGCCCGGCCGCGACATGGCGGCGATTCAGCCTGAGCGCGACGGGCGCGCAGGACGGGTCGATGTCGAGGCTGACGACCTCGCTCAGGGCCAGCCTCGCGTCATCGAGCAGCAGCGCCCCGAGCACGCCATACCAGGCGCCGAGCACCCAGACCGGGCCGTCCGGGCGCGGCAGCACCTGCGCGAGCGCGTCGCGCAGCCAGATCTTCGAGCCGATCTGCTTGTGGTTGAAAGCGATCCGGAGATCGCGCGGCATCGGTTCGACGACGAGCTTCGCAAGATCGGAGACGACGGCGTTGCCGGTCAGGGCCGCGACGCCGCGCAGGATGTCGAAGAAGGCCTCCGGTGACGTGTCGCTGGACATGGCGGGGAACGGAGAGGAGGGGAACGGAGAGGAGGGAGACGGGCGGACCATAGCGGGCGCATCGCCAAAGGCCAGCCATGCGCCGGCCTGCAACGGGGCGTCGGGAGGTTCAGCCCCCATCCTCGCCGGGCCCGGCGGGGTCGTTCGCCCTTGTCCGGGCGGCGGCTCGGCGGCTGGCCGGCTTGCCAGCCGTGGCCGCAGGCTCCGGCGCCGTTTCGGACGGCTCGGTCGTCTCGCCGGCCGCGGCGATCTCGGTCTGAACCGCGACAGGTCCGGTTTCGGCCTTCGGCGCCGCCGAGGCCGGCGACGCGACAGGCTGGCTCTCCTCGCCCTCCTGCGCGATTTGCGGCGCGGTGGTGAAGCCGTAGGCGGTCATCACCTTGTCCCGGCCCTTGATCGCGACCTTCAGCGAAACCGTGCCGCGATAGGTTCGACCGGTCGCCTTGACCGTGGTTTCCGAGACGACGATGTCGGCCAGCACGCGCCGCGTCGCCGCCTCGAGCTGGCTCGCGATCATCACCGTCTCGCCGACGGTGACGCCGTGGCGGCCGAGGCTTTCGTTCTCGACATGGCCGACGATCGCCTCGCCGCCATGGATGCCGATGCCGATGCGCAAGGGCAGGGGCAGGGCGGCGCCGAATTCGCGGTTCAGCGCCTCGACCGCCATGACGATGTCGCCGGCTGCGGCGATCGCAGCGACGCCGGCCTTCGCGGGCGTCGCCTCCAGCCCGAACACGGCCATGAAGCCGTCTCCGTACAGCGATTCGATGCGGCCGCCATGGGCGGCGACAGCCTGGGCCATCTCGTCGAAGAAGCGGTTGAGCAGGCCGAGAAGCTCATGCGGCAACTGCCGCTCCGACATCGCCGAAAAGGCGCGAAGATCGGCGACCATCACGGTCAGACCGCGCCGGCTGGTCGAACCCTCGAGATCCGCTTCGCCGCCGGAGCGCGCCTTGCCGAGACGCGAGGCCAGCAGGATCTGGACCTGAAGATCGTCGCGCGGGCGAATCTGGCAGGCGAGCCGGACCCGGTCCGGCGCGGCGATCCGGCGCAGCAGCTTGACCTCGTTGACGCCGGCGGGCGGCAGCTTGTCGCCGCCGTCCAGCACCAGCACGCGACAGGTGGCGCAGCGGGCGCGGCCGCCGCACAGGGCGGCATGGGGAATGCCGAAGCGCCGGAACATCTCCAGCACGGTCAGGCCCGGCGCCATCTTGCGCACGCCGTGCCCCACGAAGCGCACGGTGATCTGGCGCGAGGTCCGCACCCTGATCTCGCGGATCGCGACAAAGGCGATGAAGCCGCCGACCAGCCCAAAAAACGTCGCCTTGGCCAAGGTCACGTCCTGGTTGAACATGGAAATGGCAGCGTCCGAATAGATTTCCGGAGGCAAGGTCAGGCGCTGCGCCTCGCGGCCCGCGACGACGAAGCCGATCAGCGCCAGGACGGGGATCAGGATGGCGGCCAGGAAGAACGGGTCGCGCCAGCGCGCGTAGTGCTCGCGGCTGCGCACATAGAAATGCACGCCGATCACGCCATGGACCCAGACCAGCAGCAGCAGGATGGACTGGCTGGTGGCAAGACCGGGCCAGAGCCGGCGCAACACTCCGGTGTAGCTTTCGTCGAGATGGAAAACGGTTCCCATCACCCGCGTTCCGACGATGTGATCGACCAGGAACAGCGGGATCGCCAGGCCGAGCGCGATCTGCAACATCTCGCGCGGCGGCATCCGGAAGGTGCGCCGCTGGGCCACGCGCAGCAGGGCGAAGAACGGGTGCACCACGAGCGCGCCGTAGAGCGCGACCGTGCCTGGCCAGGAATGCCACACCCAGTAGCGCCAGTTCTGCACCTCCTCCATCACGGCGATGCCGGCGATGCCGATGGCGTGGTTGATGAAGTGGGTCGCCGCGAAGACCATAAGGATCATGCCCGACACCATGCGGATGTCGCGGCTCCAGGACGAGACCTGCTCCATGCCGGAGCCGAGGCTCGGCTTCGGGCGGGCGCCGCCGGCGGTGGATGACAAGCTCATGCTGGCAGCCGTTTCATCAATGGACCTTTTCGCGGTGAAGCACCGAATCGGCCAGCCGATAGAGGCGCGAGGCGAGGTCGCGCGACAGCGCGATGGCGAAATCGGGGATGGTTTCCAGCAGTTCGAAGAACAAATCCCTCGGCAACCGCAGCACGCTGACATCGCTTTTGGCGGTGGCGGTTCCGACGAAGGGCTGTCCGCACAGCATCGGCACGTCGCCGAAGATGGCGCCCGTCTCGAACAGGAAGCTCCTGGCGCGCCCGTCCGACGACGCGTGCGACAGCAGGATTTCGCCATCCAGGATGAAATAGACGCCGTCGGGGCTCTCGCCCTCGGCGATGATCCGCGCGCCGGCGTCGAAATGCAGGCGCTCGCCCATCAGCGCGACGAGCTTCAGACGCGGCGGCGGCAAGGTCTTGAACACCGGAATCCGGCGCAGGCAGGCGAGATCGCTTTCGAGCGTCATGGTCTTGCCTCCATTCGCGCGGCGCGACGCGGGGCCGGGCGCGCCGCCTCTTCCGGCTCGTCGTCCTGCTCGTCCCCGACATCGACGGACAGCCGTCCGGCCGGTCCCTCGAAGGTGAGCCTGCGGCCGATGCCCTCGGCCAGGCCGGCATCGCTCAGAAGCAGGACGAGCGTCATCGTCCTGCAATGCTCCCTGAGCCGGGCGACGACTTCGCCGGCCCGAGCGGTGGTGTCGAGCAGGGCGCTCGGGTCCAGCACGGCGATCTGGGGCGACTTGATAAGGGCCTGGGCCAGCGGGACGGCCAGTTTCAGCCGGGCCGGCAGATGGCGGCCCCTGATGCCGCAATCGGTCTCGAGCCCGAGCCGGTAGAGCGCATCCTCGATGCCGGCCCGGGCGAGCGCGGCGCGCAGAATCTCCGCCGCCTTGCGGCCGGCGTCGGCGACGCCGAAGCCGACGCGGCCGAACAGCAGGTTGTCGCGCACGCTGGCGCCGATGATCACGCGGTCGGGATCGTAGAGCTCGACATCGTCGGCGGTGTCGGCCGGCAGATACATCCGGAAGCTCGCGCGGGCCCGCAGGATGCGCCGGCGCAGCGCGTCGTCGAGCAGGTTCAGCCGGTGCTTGGGTTCGATGTAGCCCAGAGCGAGCGCCACCAGCGCCTGTTCGGTCTCGGGATTGAGCGCGGAGCGCATGTCATGCTTGTCGAGGGTCGCCGCGAGCTCGGCCAACGCCTCCAGGTTGAAGGACGTGCCGAACGAGTAACGCGCGAACAGGGCGTGCCCCTGCGGCAACCCCTCGAAAATCTCGACCAGAGTCGCCACGATGCGCGACCCCATGGCGACGAGCGGCTCGACCAGCGCCTCGGCATGCAGGATCGCGCCGGCGAACGGCTCCGCCAGCAGCGCCTCGTCGCCGAAGCGCTGGCTCTTGCGGGCGCCGAAGATCAGGTTCTCGGCGATCGTGGCGTTCTTGTTGTAGCTCTCGGGATCGAAGGGCTGGACCAGGCCCTCGAGCCCGCTTTCGGCGAGTTCGGCGGCGACGGCGCGGCGCGCCTCGATGACGCGGTCCATGACCCGGCCGTCGAGAGGGGCCGCCAGCTTGCCGTCGAGACCGAGCTCGTAGACGTCCTCCGCGCAGCCGAGCACGTCGAGCACGGTTCGGATCTGGCGCTCCAGCGCGGCGGCGTCGGCCAGGCCGGCGCCCTCGTAGTCGGTCCAGTCGGCGGCGAACAGAAGCGGCGTGTTGCCGGAGCGGATCGCCTCGATGAAGCGGCGGTGGTCTTCCTGCTAGAGCTTGCCGTCGGGCCTGGCGCTCGGCCTGCGGCGGCGCAACGGCAGCAGGATGTTGTCGCGCAGCGTCCCGGCGATGATCTCGCCGTCATAGCCGGCATGGCCGATCAGGTGGCTCGCGCGCTCGACGCTCAGCTTCGCGAGGTTGAGCCGGTCGATCAGCACCCGACCGGAATAGGACAGGCTCTGCCGTCCGAGGATGCGGCCGAGGGCGTCGCGCGCTCCGCCATTGGGGCCGATCGCCGCCAGCACGCCCGGGCGGGGGATCGTCAGGCTGAGCGGGGCCAGCACGGGCTGGCCGCGGTTGTCGAGCAGCTGGACATGGTCGAGCCTGATCTCGCCCTCGTCGGGCAGCCGCACGACCGGGTCCACCTCGTCCAGCACGACAGTCTCGTCGGCGTTGAACTGCTGGATCACCTGCTCGTATTTGATGGTGACGTCGTTGCGCTGCTGGTCCCAGTCGATCAGCTCCTTGATCGGCGGCGGCAGGTCGCGATAGGCGGCGATCACGGCGACGAGCTGGCCGATGTCGAGCCGGCCCTGAAGCGCGAAGAACCCGCCGATGGCGTAGAAGAAGAAGGGCGTGATCTGCGCCAGCAGGTTGTTCAGGAACTTGACGGCGAATTTGCGCTTGTAGAGCGCGTAGCGGATATCGAACAACGTGCCGAGACGGCCGGCGATGTCCGACTGCACATAGCTCGTCGCGCCATGGCCCTGGATCGTCGGGCCGGCGTCGACGATTTCGCCGATGCGCCCGGCGAGCTTGCGCGACTCGATCTGGCGTTCGCGCCCCAGCCTGAGCTGCTCGCGGCGCAGGATCGGGATGACCACGGCCTGGACCAGCACGATCATGAGCGCGATGGCGCCCAGCCAGATGCTCTGCGCCATGATGAAGACGAGCGCGGTCAGCGCCTGGCTGAGCAGGAAGACCGGCTGGATGAAGGCGTCGCCGACGAAGCCGCCGATCGGCTCGACCTCGTCCTTGATCATGCTCGAGACCTCGGCGGGCTTCACGGCCCTGATGTCCTCGGGCCGGAAGCGCAGCAACTGGCTGAACAGGTCATAGCGCATGCGCCGCAGCATGCGCTCGCCGAGAACGCCCTTCCGGAGGTTGATGACGTATTTGAATCCGCCGTTGATCAGCACGAGCAGCAGGAAATAGCAGCTCAGGCCGATCAGCAGCCCGAACTGGTTCACCTGGAAGCCGTCGAAGACCTTGTAGCTGCCGCCGCCCAGGAAACCCGGCAGCGACAGCGTGAAGTCGAGGAGGGTGGCGCTGGTCTTGCCGTCCTTGAAGGCGCCGCCCTGGATGGCGTCGTTGACGATGCGCTTGGGCACGTCGAACGACGCCCAGTAGAACGGGATCGAGGCGAGGATGATCAGCAGAACGACGATCTGCTCTCCGCGGCTCTTCTGCCAGACATATCGGAAGAGGTTGCTCTCCAACGGGTGTTCCTGTCCGGCGGGCGCGCTCCGCGCGACTGTCTGTCACTTATGTGTGCCAGCTTCGTCGCGGGCGCAATGAGCAGTTCGAATCCGGCCGCTCCTGCGATCACGATCTCAGGAGCGGCGCCGGGGCGCCCCCCGTTCTTGCATCGGCCGCGCCGGACGGCGTCACGGCCGTTGCGCGGCTGTCATCGGAGCGGGGCAAGTGCGGTTGAAACTAGCAAGTTTGCGCGACGCCAGAATCAAAAAGCATTGGCAACGCCTGACTTTCGACGTCTAGTGCCCGGCGACGCGGCGACCAACGGGAGCGGACCGCGACGGCGGCGAGATGGACATTCTGCGGATCAGCGACTTGCGAATCGGCTTCACCGTTCACGGGCTTGCCCGCGATGTCGTGAAGGGCGTGTCGCTGCGCGTGCCGGCGGGGAAGACGGTCGCGCTGGTCGGAGAATCCGGTTCGGGGAAGTCCGTGATCTCGCAGGCGATCATGGGCCTGCTGCCCCGCAATGGCGGCGTCACCGGCGGCGAGATCCTGTTCCGCGATCCGCAAACGCCCGGCCAGTCGATCGACATCGCCGGCCTGAAGGCGGAAGGCAAGGAGATCAGGGCCCTGCGCGGCGGCCGCATCGGCATGATCTTCCAGGAGCCGATGTCGTCGCTCTCGCCGGTGCACACCATCGGCAACCAGATCGAGGAAGCGCTGCAACTGCATCGGCCGACGGGCAAGGCGCAGGCGCGCGAGCTGATCGAGGCCATGCTCGCCCGCGTCGGCTTCAAGGATCCGAGGCGGGCTTACGGATTTTATTCCTTCGAGCTTTCGGGCGGCCTGCGCCAGCGCGCCATGCTCGCCATGGCGCTGATCTGCCAGCCGGCGCTGCTGATCGCCGACGAGCCGACGACGGCGCTCGACGTCACGATCCAGGCCCAGGTGCTCGACCTGATGAGCGATCTCCAGGCCGAGATGGGCATGGCGATCCTGCTGATCACCCATGATCTCGGCGTCGTCGCCAACATGGCCGACGAGGTCGTGGTGATCTACCACGGCGAGATCATGGAGAGCGGGCCGGTCGAGGACATCTTCCGCCGTCCGCGCCACCCCTATCTGAAGGCTCTGCTCAAGGCCTCGCCGCATTTCGACATGGCGGAGGGCGAGCGGCTGGTGGCGCTGCGCGAGGCGCGCCCGCGCGAGCCCGTCGCGCCGCGGCCGGCGCCCGCCGCCGACGCCGCGCCGCTGCTCTCGGTGCGCGACCTGCGCAAGACCTACACCACCGGTTCGCGGAGCTTCTTCGGCAAGGGCACGCTGTCGACGGTGGTCGCCGTCGACGGCGTGTCGTTCGACATCAGGCGCGGCGAATGCCTCGGGCTGGTCGGCGAGAGCGGCTGCGGCAAGACCACGGTCTCCAAGATCATCATGCGCGCGGTGAAGCCCGACGCGGGAGAGATCGTCTTCGACGACGGCGCCGGCCCGGTCGACATGCTGGCGATGGACGCCGAGACGCTGCGCCGCTTCCGGCCCAGGGTGCAGATGATCTTCCAGGATCCGGTGTCCTCGCTCTCGCCGCGCATGACGGTGATGAACATCCTGCGCGAGCCGCTGGTGATCCACGAACGGGGCGAGGGCGACGACAAGATCGCGAGGGTCCGCGCCCTGATGGACGATGTCGGGCTCGACGCCCGCTTCCTCAACCGCTACCCGCATTCCTTCTCCGGCGGCCAGCGCCAGCGCATCGGCATCGCCCGCGCGCTCGCGCTCGATCCAGACCTGATCATCTGCGACGAGCCGGTCTCGGCGCTCGACGTCTCGGTCCAGGCGCAGATCCTCAACCTGCTCAAGGATCTGCAGGCCGAGCGCGGGCTGACCTTCCTGTTCATCTCCCACAATCTGGCGGTGGTGAACTACATGGCGGACCGCATCGCCGTGATGGCCAATGGCCGCATCGTCGAGATCGCGCCGCGGCACGCGCTGTTCTCGAAGCCTTCGCATCCCTACACGCGCGCGCTGCTGAAGTCGGTTCCCTATGCCGATCTCGACCGGAAGCTCGACTTCAAGCTGGTGGCGCCCGGCGGCGCATCCGACGACAGCCACTGGGCGCCGGCGTTCAGGCGTCAGCCGGACGGCGCGGCGCTGGCGCATCTGCCGCTGGGGGAAGGCCATTTCGTGCTGGCCCGTCCCGGCGCCGACATCAAGGAGCTGGCCTGATGACGCAGGACCGCCGCGATCGACGGGGCCACTCGCCCACCCGGCGTTCGGCGCTGGCGCTGGGGTCCGCGGCGCTGGTGGCCTCCAGCCTGCCGCGGCCGGCGGCGTCCCAGACCGCGACGCCCGAGCCGGCGACGGTCGCGCCCGCCTCCATCCGGCCCGCGGCGCCCGCGACCATCATCGACAGTCCCTTCTTCGCCGAGAAGGTGAGCGCCGGGACCCTGCCGCCGGTGGCGCAGCGCATTCCGTCGCTGCCCCGGATCGTGAAGGTCGAGGGGCCGGAGCGCGAGCCCGGCCGCCATGGCGGCACGATGCGCATGCTGATGGGCGACCAGCGCGACATCCGGATGATGACGCTCTACGGCTACACCCGTCTCGTCGGCTACGACAAGAATCTCGAGATCACGCCCGACCTGCTGGCCGGTTTCGAGGTCCAGGAGGGGCGCATCTTCACGCTCGACCTGCGCCCCGGCCATCGCTGGTCGGACGGCGCGCCCCTGACGCCGGAGGATTTCCGCTACTGGTGGGAGGACATGGCCAACAACAAGCGGCTCTCGCCCGGCGGCCCGCCGCAATCGCTGCTACCGGGCGGCGAGAAGCCGGTGTTCGAGATCCTGAGCCCGACCAGGGTGCGCTACAGCTGGAGCCGGCCCAACCCGGTCTTCCTGCCGTCGCTGGCCGCGGCCCAGCCGACCTATATCTGCATGCCGGCGCATTACCTGAAGCAGTTCCACGAGCGCTATGCCGACAAGCAGGCGCTGGCGGCGCGGATCAAGGCGGTCCGGGTGCGGGACTGGGGCGCGCTCCACGACCGCCTGTCGCGCACCTATCGGCCCGAGAACCCCGACCTGCCGACGCTCGACCCGTGGCGCAACCTGACGCGGGTTCCGGCCGAACAGTTCACCTTCGAGCGCAACCCCTATTATCACCGCATCGACCAGAACGGCCGCCAGCTGCCCTATGTCGACGAGGTGACGCTGACGATCGGGACCAACCAGCTCGTGCCCGCCAAGACCGCGGCCGGCGAGGCCGATCTGCAGGCGCGCTATATCCGCTTCGACAACTACACCTTCCTCAAGGACGCCTCGAAACGGATGAACTTCGAGGTCAAGCTGTGGAAGCGGGCCGAAGGTTCGTATTTCGCGCTGATGCCGAACCTCAACGCGATCGACCCGGTCTGGCGCGATCTGAACCGGGACGTGCGCTATCGCCGCGCGCTGTCGGCCGCGATCAACCGCAAGGACGTCAACAAGGTCATCTTCTTCGGCCTCGCCAAGGAGAGCGGCAACACGGCCTTGCCGGAGAGCCCGCTCCACGACCCGGAGCTCGCCCGGATGTGGATGAAGGAGGATCAGGGCCTGGCCAATCGCCTGCTCGACGAGATCGGCCTCACCAGGCGCGACTCGGAGGGCGTGCGCCTGCTGCCGGACGGCAGGCGGCTCGAATTCACCATCGAGACGGCCGGCGAGAGCACCGAGGAGACCGACATCCTCGATCTGATCAAGCAGGATTTCTATGCGATCGGCATCAAGATCTATCCGCGCTCGACGCAACGCGACGTCTTCCGCCGCCGCATCCTCGCCGGCCAGACGGTGATGTCGGTCTGGACCGGGATGGACAACGCCCTGGTCGCGGCGGAGATGGAGCCGGACGCGCTGGCCCCGACCTCCTCGGCGCAGTTCAACTGGCCGCGCTGGGGCCAGTATTTCGAGACCGGCGGCCGCGAGGGCGAGGCGCCGGACATGCCCGGGCCGAACCGGCTGATGGAGCTCTACAAGGCCTGGCGCGTCAGCTCGACCCATGCGGAGCGCAAGGCGATCTGGCAGGAGATGCTCGCGATCAACGCCGAACAGCTCTTCACCATCGGCGTGATCAACAGCACGCTGCAGCCGGTCGTGGTTTCGCGCGATTTGCGCAACGTTCCCGACAAGGGGCTCTACAGCTTCGAACCGGGCGCGTTCTTCGGGCGCTACATGCCCGACACGTTCTGGTTCGATCGTCCCAAGACCAAGGGCTGAGCCGTGCTGCTGCAATACATCTTCAAGCGCATCCTGCTGATGATCCCGACGCTGCTGGTCACCAGCGCGCTGATCTTCACCGTGATCAATCTGCCCGAGGGCGACTATTTCGAGACGCTTTCGGCCGAAATGGCCGCCCAAGGCGAGAAAGCCGATCTCAGCCGCATCGAATTCCTGAAGAAGGAATACGGCTTCGACAAGCCGCCGGTCGAGCGCTATTTCTGGTGGGTCGCCGGATTGCTGCGCGGCGACATGGGCTATTCTTTCGAATACCAGCTTCCGGTGCGCGACATTGTCGGAGATCGCCTGATTCTGACCATGGTCGTGGCGTTCTGTACGATCATCTTCACCTGGGTCGTGGCCTTTCCGATCGGCATCTACTCGGCCACCCATCAGTATAGCTGGGGGGATTACGGCCTGACCTTCCTCGGTCTGCTCGGGCTCGCCATCCCGCATTTCCTGCTGGCGCTGGTGTTCCTCTACTTCGCCAACGTCTGGTTCGGCACCTCGATCGGCGGGCTCGTCGATCCGCAATACATCAACCAGCCGATGAGCTGGGCCAAGTTGAAGTCCATCCTCGAGCATCTCTGGATTCCGGTGATCATCATCGGCGCCGGCGGCACCGCCGGCATGATCCGGGCGGTGCGGGCCAATCTGCTCGACGAACTCCAGAAGCAGTACTACGTCACCGCCCGCGCCAAGGGGCTGCCGCCCGGCAAGGCGCTGCGGAAATATCCGTTCAGGATGTCGCTGAACTTCTTCATCTCGGATATCGGCGACATCCTGCCCTCGATCGTCTCGGGCGCGGAAATCGTCGCGATCGTGCTGTCGCTGCAGACGACCGGGCCGCTGCTGATCCGCGCCCTGCAGGCCCAGGACATGTATCTCGCCGGCTCGTTCCTGATGTTTCTCTCGTTCATGACCGTGATCGGCGTCCTGATCTCGGACATAGCGCTGGCCATGCTCGATCCGCGCATCCGCCTGCAGGGCGAGGCGACGAAGTGAGCGCCTCCCCAGCCCTGCCGGCCGACGGCGCCGCGCTGCCGCACACGGCCTCGACCGCGCCGTTCGAACCCGAAGCCGTCGAGGCGATGACGCCCGAGCAGGAGCGGGTCTATCTCGCCTCGCAGTGGCGGCTGATGTGGTGGAAATTCCGCAAGCACCGGCTCGCGGTGATTTCCGGCGTCGTCATCCTGACGATCTACTTCATGGTCGCGATCTGCGAATTCCTCGCGCCGCTGCACTACACCACGCGCAACACCGATTTCATCCGCGCGCCGCGCCAGGAGGTGCATCTCTTCCACGAGGGCAGCTTCGTCGGGCCCTTCGTCTACCCTTACGTCCAGCGCCTCAACATGGAGACTCTGAAGCGAGAATACGACGTCGACCGGACGCGTCCGCAGCCGATCCGGTTCTTCTGCAGGGGCGAGGCCTACGAGTTCTGGGGGCTGATCCCGGGCGACCGGCATCTGTTCTGCGCGCCCGAGGGCGGCACCCTGTTCCTGCTCGGCACCGACAGGCTCGGTCGCGACATGCTGTCGCGCATCCTCTATGGCGGGCGCATCTCGCTCTCCATCGGCCTGCTCGGCGTCGCCGTGTCCTTCATGCTCGGCATCATCATCGGAGGCATCGCGGGCTATTACGGCGGCAAGGTCGATCTGTTCGTGCAGCGGCTGATCGAGATCGTGCAGTCGCTGCCGCATATTCCGCTCTGGCTGGCGCTGGCCGCGATCATGCCGCCTTCCTGGAGCCCGATCCTGGTTTATTTCGGCATCACCGTGATCCTCGGCCTGATGGACTGGACCGGGCTCGCGCGCGCCGTCCGCTCGAAGCTTCTGTCGCTGCGCGAGGAGGACTACGTCGTCGCGGCGCAGCTGATGGGCGCGAGGCCCGCCCGCATCATCGGCCTGCATCTCGTGCCGGGCTTCATGAGCCATCTCATCGCCTCGGCGACGATCACCATCCCAAAGACCATTCTCGGCGAGACGGCGCTGAGCTTCCTCGGACTGGGCCTGCGTCCCCCGATCACGAGCTGGGGCGTCATGCTCAACGAGGCGCAGAACATCAACGTGGTGGCGCTCTATCCCTGGCTGCTCTTCCCGGTCGTGCCGGTGATCGTGATCATCCTCGCCTTCAATTTCTTCGGAGATGGCCTGCGCGACGCGGCCGACCCCTATCGCTGAGGCCGGCTCGCGGATGAGCCGCCACGCGCGCATCGCCTTCCACACCACGCTGAACGCTTTCGAAGATCACGGCATATCCGGCGATCGTCGCATGGCGCGACAACTGGTCGATGCGCTGCGCCGGCTCGGCCACGCCGTCGAGCCGACGCTGTCGCCGCGAACCTGGATGGCCGCGCCCGACGGCTTCGCGGCGCATCGCGCCGGAGCCGCGGCGCATGCCGAGGCGCTGCTGGCGCATTGGGCGAGGACGGGCTCGCCGCCGACGCTCTGGTTCAGCTACCACAACTATTACAGGGCCCCCGATCTGCTCGGCCCCTGCCTCGCGGCGCAACTGGACATTCCCTACGTCATCGCCGAGGCGAGCGACGCGGTCCGTCGCATGGACGGTCCCTGGGCCGCGCAGGCCATCTGCGCGCGCGCCGGGATCGCGGCGGCGGATCTGCATTTCTGCTTCACGGCGCGGGACCGGGACGGTGTCGCGCCGTGGCTGAAGCCCGGCGCGAGGGCGATCGACCTGCCGCCGTTTCTCGACGGTCAGGCGAGCGCGAAGCGGCCGGTCGGCCCCCGCGGCGACGGGCCGCCCGGTCTCGTCGCGGTCGCGATGATGCGGCCCGGCAACAAGGCTGAAAGCTACCTGGCGCTCGCCGGCGCGCTGGCGCGGCTGGTCGATCTGCCCTGGAGGTTGACCCTGATCGGCGATGGCGCGATGCGCCGCGAGATCGAAGCGGCCTATGCCGGCTTCGCGCCGGGGCGTGTGATCTGGCGCGGCGCGCTCGACCGGGGCGAGATCGCCGCCGCCTTCGCCGGGAACGACGTTTTCGTCTGGCCCGGGCTGCGCGAGGCCTATGGGCTGGTCTATCTCGAGGCGCAGGCGGCAGGCCTGCCGGTCGTCGCCTTCGACAGCGGCGGCGTCCCGGCGACCGTCCGGCCCGGCGAGACGGCGCTGCTCGTTCCAGAGGCCGACGAGGCCGCCTTCGCGCAGGCGCTCCGGCGTCTGCTCGGTGACGCGAGCCTGCGCGGCAAGATGAGCGCGGCGGCGCAGGCCTTCGTGCGCGAAGAGCGCCGGAGCGATCACGCCATGGTCATCCTCGCGCAAGGTCTGGCGCACGTTCTGGCGCGCCGGCCATGAGCGCGGACCTGTGGGGCGCCCTCCATCGGGAACTCGATTTGTGGAGCCGTGACGGACGCGTGGTCCGGCTCTGGCTGCGCGACGACGACGCGGTCGCGCCGAGCGCGGCGCTCGACCGGCTGGTCGGCGTCGCGGAGCGGTTCGCCGCCCCCGTGCTGCTGGCGGTGATTCCGTTCCTCGCCCGCCCCGAACTGGCGGGCGTGCTGGCGCGCGCGCCGCTGCTCGTCCCGTGCCAGCACGGGGCATGGCACGCCAACCATGCGCCGGCAGGCGAAAAAAAGGCCGAGTTCGGGCGCGGCGCGCTCGACCGGGGCGAGATCGCCGCCGCCTTCGCCGGGAACGACGTTTTCGTCTGGCCCGGGCTGCGCGAGGC
>JAKFWE010000468.1 GCA_021732895.1 Allobosea sp.
TACCGACAGGGCGGGCGTGCGGGCGCCCGCCCTTTTCCGTTAAGCGGCGCTGGCCGCCGAACATGCTGTCGAAGATGTCCTTCATCGCATTCTGGTGACTGTCCTGCACCTGCCGGCCGGTCTCGAACATCCGGTTCAGCGCATCGAGGCCGATCGAACCCGGCCCGGTCTCGTTCGGGGGCGGCGCGTCGTCCTGCGGCTGCGGCTCGCGCCTTCCGCGCGGGGCCGGGGGCTGCTCGGGCGCGGGCTGCGCCGCGCCGCCGAACATGCCGGTCAGGATCTGGCCGAGCATGCCGCCGCCGATCTGGTCCATGCCGGTCTGCCCGCCCGGCGTCGGCCCGCCGCCGAAGGGACCGCCGCCTTGCGTCTCGCCGCGCCCGGGCGCCTGGCCGTTGCCGAACATCTGGCCGAAGATCGCCTCGAGCGGGTTCGCCGGAAGCGGTTGCCGGGGCGCCGGGGCCGGCTGCATGCCCGGCGCCTGGCCCTTCATCATCTCGGCGAACTGGCCGAAGATCCCGCCGAGCCCCTGGTTGCTGGTCGACTTGAACAGCCCGCCCATCACCATCGCCGCGATCACCGGCAGCATCTGTTTCAGGATCGCCTGCCCGACGCCGGTGGTGGCCGCAGCCTGCGCCGCGACCGCGTTGCTGACCTCCTTCGAGCCGAAAAGCTGGCCGAGCACGTCGTTGCCCATCGCCCTGGCGTTGTAGGGAATGCCGTCGCCATCGGCGTCATACATCCGCCCGAAGGGCGCGGCCGTCATCATCTGCGCCAGGCTGCCGAAGGCGTAGGGGTCCTGCGTCTGCCGCTGCAGCCCCATCGAGAAGGCCGGCAGCAAGGCCTCGATGGCGTTTTGCGTCTGCTGCTGCGAGAGCCCGTAGGCCCTCGCCAGATTCTGCATCGCCTGGCCGTTCTGGGCGGCCTGCATCATCTCGAACAGGTTGGTCACGGCGCGCCTCCTGCGGTCTCGCGGTCTGACGCCGCCTGCGGCGAAACGATAGCAGCGCCGGAGGTCGAGGCAAGCGCGCTCGCGGCCTGCGCCGCGTCGCGCTCCAGCCGCGTGATCGCGCGATAGGCGAAGACGAGCGCCGCGACGCCGAACGCGACCGCGCCCAGCGCCGAGCCGACGAGCGCGCCCTTCGGTCCGCCGAGTTGCGCGCCGAGGATGGCGAGCGGCATCGTGCCCAGCGTCGCGCGGCCCCAGCTGAACACCGTCGAAAGGATCGGCATGCCAAGATTGTTGAAGGCGGCGTTGGCGACGAAGAGCAGCCCGACGAAAAGCCACATCGGCCCGGCGATCAGGCAGAAGAACAGCACGAGCTCGGCCGTCAGGCCGGTCGCGCCGAACAGCGCCACGATCTGGTGACGCAGCAGGATCAGGCCAAGCGAGGCGAGGGCGACGCAGCCGAGGGTGAAGAGCACCGAATCGTTCAGAGCCCGACGCATGCGGTCGTAGCGGCCGGCGCCCCAGTTCTGCTCGAGGATCGGCCCGATCGAGCCCGACAGCGCGAACAGCACGCCGAAGGCCACCGGCACGAGCCGATCCATGATCGCCATCGCCGCGACGGCCGCGTCGCCGAAGCGGGCGATCACCCCGGCGAAGACGGCGTTGGCGATCGGCGTCGAGAGATTGGTCAGGATCGCCGGCCCCGCGATGGTCGCCGCCAGCGCCGCGTCGCGCCCGAGCTGGGCTGCGACTGGCCGGCCGACGAGGTCGTGGACGCGCACCGCGCCATGGAAGCCGACGGCGGCGATGATGACCCGCGAGATCACCGTCGCCCAGGCCGCGCCGTCGGGGCCGAGCCCGAACCAGAAGATGAAGAGCGGATCCAGTCCCGCCGTCGCCAGCCCGCCACCGAGGGTCACGAACATGGCGCGGCGTGCGTCGCCGGCGGCGCGCAGAATGCCGGAATAGCCCATGCCGAGCGCCATCAGCACGTTCGAGGGCAGCGTGATCCACAGAAAGGACAATGCGACGTCGTAGGACTCGTCGTGCGCTCCCAGCGCCCGCAACAGCCAGGGCAGACAGGGAAGGGCGATCAGCGAGAGCGCCAGCGCCACGAGCGCCATCAGCGCGCTGGTCGAGCCGGCGATGCGCCGCGCCCCGTCGCGATCCCCCGCTCCGAGCCGGCGCGCGGTCAGCGCCGTGACCGCGATCATCAGCCCGACATTGATCGAAATCATCAGGTAGAGCACGATCGTGGCGAAGCCGACGCCGGCCGTCGCCTCCGGCCGCCCGAGCCGCGAGACGTAGAGCAGCGAGAGCAGATCGACGACGAAGATCGCCATCAGGCCGACGGAGCCGGTCGCGGTCATCACCGCGACGTGGCGCATCGTCGAGCCGCTGACGAAGGCCGCCTGTGATGGCGCGACGGGCGCGTTCACCGCTCCGGCTCGCCGACGCCGCCGACCGCGACCTCGGCCCCGCCATCCTCGATCACCTCCCGCGTCTCCGGCGTCAGCGCCTTCGATTTCGCCCGCGGCTTCACCAGAGGCTCGGGCGAGACGCGCGGCACCTTGTCGAGCGCCGCCTGGAGCCCTTCGCTGAACTGGATCTCCATGCGCTGCGCGTCGCGGTCGCGGACATTGTCGATGACGAGGCTGGCTTCGTCATAGGTCAGGCCCACCGCCTCCAGCGTCACCCGGCCGAAGCCGAGCGCCGATTCGAACGTCTCGCGCATCTGGAAATCGACATCGGCCTTCATCAGGTCGATGGCGTGGATGCGGTCATAGGCGCGCGCATGCAGGCGCGCGGCCGGAAATTCCGCCTTCGCCATCTGGGCGATGCGCAGCGCGGCCTCCCGGTCGTCGACGCAGACGCAGATGACCCTCGCCTTGCCGGCGCCGGCCGCGCGCAGCACATCGAGCCGCGTGCCGTCGCCGTAATAGACCTTGAAACCGAATCTGGCCGCCGAGCGGATGCGTTCGACATCGGAATCGATCACCGTCACGTCGACATGCTGCAGCAGCAGCGCCTGCGTGACGATCTGGCCGAAGCGGCCGAAGCCGATCACCACCACGGATGGCGCATCCGCTCCCTCGAAACTCTCCTCCATCGTCTCGGGAGTGGCGCGCGCCAGCAGCCAGCCGTCGATCAGCTTGGCCACGACCGGGCCGATCAGCATCGACAGCGCCGCCAGCGCGGTGGCGACCGCGCCCTTCTGCGGGTCGAGCAGGCCGAGCGAGATGCCGAGCGGCAGCAGCACGAAGGCGAACTCGCCGGCCGGCGAAAGCAGCGCGCCGGCCCGGATCGCCTCCGTCATGGACGAGCATGAGGCGCGCAGGATCGAGGCCGCCACTGCGATCTTGAACAGCACCAGCAAAGGCGCCGCGAGCGCCAGCAGCAGCGCGTTGTCGAGCACGAGCCTGAGATCGAGCGACATCCCGACCGCCATGAAGAAAAGCCCGAGCAGCACGCCGCGGAACGGCTCGATATCGGCTTCCAGCTCATGTCGGAAATGTGAATCGGCGAGCAGCACGCCGGCCAGGAACGCGCCCATCGCCATCGACAGACCGACATGCTCCATCAGCAGCGCCGCGCCGAGCACGATCAGCAGGGCGGCGGCCGTCATCACCTCCTTGGCGCCGGTCTTGGCCAGAACGCGGAAAAACGGGTTCAGGGCGTAGCGGCCGGCCAGCACGATCAGCGCGATGGCGACGAAGGCGACGCCGAGGCCGCCGAGCGCCTGCATCGCGCCGCCCTTCTCCTGGCCGGTCGTCGCCAGCAGCGGCAGCAGCGCCAGCATCGGCGCGATCGAGATGTCCTGGAACAGCAGGATCGAGAAGGTGCGCCGGCCATAGGGCTCGTTGCCGTCGCCGCGCTCCTCCAGCAATTGCAGCGCGATCGAGGTCGCCGACAGCGCCAGCGCCAGCCCGACGGTCACGGAGCCGCCGAGGCTCAGGCCGAGGAACCAGCCCGCCGCGCCGATCGCCAGCGCGCTCAGCGTCATCTGCGAAAGGCCCGCGCCGAGAATGTCCTTGCGCATCGAATAGAGCCGGGCCGGCTGCAGTTCGAGCCCGACCAGGAAAAGCAGCAGCACGACGCCGATCTCGGCGGTGCCGCGGATCGTCGCGGGGTCCTGGATCACCGCCAGCGCGGAGGGGCCGATGACGATGCCCGCCGCGAGATAGCCGAGCACGGCCGATTGCCCGAGCCGCCGGAACAGCGGCACGGCGATGACCGCGCCGGCGCAGAAGGTCAGGATCGGCGGCAGATAGCTGGTATGGGAAACGTCGGCCATGATGCGTCCGGTCGCGATGCAGCCGGCCGGGCGCGGATGCGCGCGGGGTCGTCGCGTCCGCAATCTAGGGTCTGGCGGGCGATCCTGCGAGGGGCTTGTGTGCAGTTGCGAACACACCGGCGCCGTCGCGCCTCTCAGGCCCGGCTTTCCTTGACATCGCGCTCCGCACGCCGAAAGAAGACGCGACCCTGATCGGAGCCGCTTCGCCGCGTGAAACCGCCGCTCGACATTCTGCTCTGCGCGCCGCGCGGCTTCTGCGCCGGCGTCGTGCGCGCCATCGACGCGGTTGACCGTGCGCTCGCCCTGCATGGCGCGCCGGTCTATGTCCGCCACGAGATCGTCCACAACAAATATGTCGTCGAATCGCTGAAGCGGCGCGGCGCGGTCTTCGTGTCCGAGTTGTCCGAGGTGCCGGATGCGACGCGCCCGGTGATCCTCTCGGCCCATGGCGTGGCCAAATCCGTTCCGGCCGAGGCGGATCGCCGCCGCCTGCTCACCATCGACGCGACCTGTCCGCTGGTGACGAAGGTGCATCGCGAGGCCGAGGTGCATCACAAGCGCGGGCGCCATGTCCTGCTCGTCGGCCATGCCGGCCATCCCGAGGTGGTCGGCACTCTGGGGCAACTGCCGCCGGGCGCGATCACGCTGATCGAGACGCTGGAGGATGTCGCGAAGCTTGCGGTCGACGGCGACCGGCCGCTCGCTTTCATCACGCAGACGACGCTCTCGGTCGACGACACGAAGGTCATCGTCGAGGCGTTGCGGGCTCGCTTTCCGGCGATCGTCGGGCCGCATCGCGAAGATATCTGCTACGCCACGACCAACCGTCAGGAAGCGGTCAAGCGGGTCGCGCCGCAGGTCGACGGGCTGATTGTCGTCGGCTCGCCGAACTCGTCCAACTCGCAGCGCCTGCGCGAGGTCGCCGAGCGCGCCGGCTGCAAGACGGCGCGCCTCATGCTGCGCGCCTCCGAGATCGACTGGGAGCTGTTCGGGGCGATCCGGCGGCTCGGCGTCACGGCCGGCGCCAGCGCGCCCGAGGTGCTGGTCGAGGAGATCATCGACGCCTTCGCCGAGCGCTACGAGATCACCGTCGACACCGTGACGACGGCCGACGAGAGCGTGTTCTTTCCGCTGCCGCGAGAGCTCCGCGGCGAGGCTGCGCCCACCCCGTCCGAGTGAGCGCGGTTGGCCGTCTACACCGAAGTGCCCGACGACGACATGGCCGCCTTCGTGGCGCGCTACGGCATCGGCGACCTGCTCTCGGCCAAGGGCATCGCTGAGGGCGTCGAGAACTCGAACTATCTGATCCACACCACCTCCGGCCATTTCATCCTGACGCTTTACGAGAAGCGGGTGAATCCGGCCGATCTGCCGTTCTTCATCGCGCTGATGCAGCATCTCGCCTTGCGCGGGCTCACCTGTCCCCAGCCGGTCGTCGCCGCCGACGGCGAGGCGCTCGGGTGGCTCGCGGGCCGGCCCGCCGCGATCGTGACCTTCCTCGACGGGCTTTCGCTGCGCCGGCCCGGCCCGGTGCATTGCGCCGAGGTGGGCCGCGGGCTCGCACGGCTGCACGAAGCCGGAGCCGGCTTTGCGATGCGCCGCGCCAACGCCTTGTCCGTCGCCGGCTGGCGGCCTCTGGCCGAGCAGGCCGGAGCGGCGGCCGACACGGTTTCGCCGGGCCTCGCCGCCCGGGTCGCGGCCGAGATCGCCGTTCACGAGGCGGGCTGGCCGCAGGGGCTGCCGTCCGGCGTGATTCATGCCGATCTCTTCCCCAACAACGTGTTCTTCATCAGGGACACGCTGTCGGGCCTGATCGACTTCTATTTCGCCTGCACCGACGCGCTCGCCTATGATCTGGCGATCTGCCTCAACGCCTGGTGCTTCGAGGCCGACGCCGCGTTCAACCTGACCAAGGGTCGGGCGCTGCTGGCTGGCTATGAGAGCGTGCGCAAGCTGGGCGAGGCAGAGGTCGCGGCGCTGCCGGCGCTGTGCCGGGGGGCGGCCCTGCGCTTCCTGCTGACCCGGCTGGTCGACTGGCTGAACGTGCCGCCGGGCGCGCTGGTCAGGCCGCTCGATCCGCTCGAATACGACCGCAAGCTGGTTTTCCATCAGCGGGTGGCTGACGCGCGCGATTATGGGCTGCGGCGATGAGCGACACAGTTGAAGTCTGGACCGACGGGGCCTGCTCGGGCAATCCCGGCCCCGGCGGCTGGGGCGCGATCCTGTCCTTCAAGGGCAAGGAGCGCGAGCTTTCCGGCGGCGAGGCGGTGACCACCAACAACCGCATGGAGCTGATGGGCGCGATCTCCGCGCTGGAGACGCTGACGCGGCCCTGCACGGTCGCGCTGCACACCGACAGCCAGTATCTGCGCCAGGGCATCACGAGCTGGATCCATGGCTGGAAGAAGAACGGCTGGAAGACCGCCGACAAAAAGCCGGTCAAGAACGAGGAACTGTGGAAGCGGCTTGATGCGGCGCTGAAGCAGCACCGGATCGAGTGGAAATGGGTCAAGGGCCATGCCGGCGACGCGATGAACGAGCGCGCCGACGCGCTGGCGCGCGCCGGCATGGCGCCGTTCAAGCCGGGGCGGTGATCGTCACGCCAGCGGCTGTCGATAGACGATGAAGCCCGACTTGTCGGCGACCTTGTCGTAGAGCGCCTGCGCCTGCGCGTTGCTCTCATGCGTCTGCCAGTAGACGCGAAAGCAGCCTTTCGCTTGCGCCATCGCCCGCACTGTCTCTATCAGCGCGCGACCCGCCCCCGTTCCCCGCGCATCGGGCGTCGTGAACAGATCCTGCAGGTAGCAGATGTCCCTGGTGTTCCAGGTCGAGCGATGCGTCACCCAATGCACGATGCCGACCGCGCCGCCGTCACGCTCCGCGATGAAGCCGCCCATCGGCTCGGTTCCTCCCGTCAGCCGCGCGAAGGTCGCGTCGGTGATGTCGGGTGTGAGCGAGGCCTTGTAGAACGTCAGGTAGCCCTGCCAGAGCGGCTCCCAGGCGAGGCGGTCGCCGGTGGCGAGCGGACGGATCACAGTCTCTGGCATGGCCGGCTCCCTCGATCGTGGACGCGAAGGTAGCCGGGCGCCCCGGATCTGTCTCACGACAAACCGCGATCGGATCGATCAGCTTCTCGCGCTGCGGCCGCCGTCCCATGAAAAAGCCCGCGCCGGCCGAACGCCGGCGCGGCCTGTGATCGAGCGCCTGCGTTCAGAGCTGCTTGAGCAGCGCCTCGGCCCCGGAGATCTCGGCCTTGCCCGGCGCGTCCTCGACGTTGAGCGCCGCGACCTCGCCGTCCTTGACGATCATCGAATAGCGCTGCGACCGCATGCCGAGGCCGAAACCCGTGCCGTCGAGCGAAAGCCCGATCGCCTTGGCGAAATCGGCGTTGCCGTCGGAGAGGAAATCGATCACGCCGGCGCCGCCGGTCGCCTTCGACCACGCGTCCATGACGAAGACGTCGTTGACGCCGGTGACCATGATCGCGTCGACGCCCTTGGCCTTGATCTCGTCGGCCTTGGCGACGAAGCCCGGCAGATGGTTCTTGTGGCAGGTCGGGGTGAAGGCGCCCGGGACGGCGAAGAGCACGACCGTCTTGCCCTTGAACAGATCGTCGGTCGTCCTGGCGGCCGGGCCGTCGGCCGTCATCATGCGGAACGTCGCCTGGGGCAGCTTGTCGCCCACCTTGATCGTCATGTCGCCATTCTCCGTGAGAGCTTCGCCGGCGCGCCGGCACGGAGACGGAATTAGGGCTTGGCCGCCGGGATGTCGAGTTCCACCCGCGCCTCGACCGGCGCCGGCTTGCCGCGCACGGTGACGATGAAGGGCACCGGGCCGGCCGCGCCCTTCGGGCGCTCCTTCAGGATCACGCTGGCCATGACGCCGCCGTCCGGCTGCGGCGCCAGCACAGGTCGGCCGAACGACCACATGCCGGGTCCCTCGACGAAAACATCCTCGATCACGCCTTCCGGGGGCGCGCGCAGCAGGATGCGCAGCGAGAAATCCGCGGTGACGGCCTCGTCCGACTTCACCGCCAGGAGCGCGAGCTTGTCCTTCTGCGGTCCGAGCTTCACCGGCGCCGGCACCCGCGCCTCATAAGCCTCAAGCCGCGGCGAGGTCACGGAGGTGACGCCCGGTTCGAGCCAGAGCCGGGCCTCGCCCTTGGCGGGAATGCAGATGCGGTCGCACACGGCGTAGTCGAGCTGCAGCACGAGCGTCACCGGCTTGCCCGGATCGACCGGCTGCACGGAAACCGGGATCACCACCTCCCCGACATAGCCGACAGCGAACCCGGTCGCGTCCTCGAAGCGCTCCGGCGCCGGCCAGCGCACGTCGAGCCCGCCGACATTGACCGATCCGCTCCAGTCGAAGACCGGCGGCACGCCGCTGTCGCCGGGCGTGCGCCAATAGGTCTTGAACCCCGGGTTCATGACGATTTCGACGCCGACGCGCTGCTTGCCCGAGACCGCGGTGGCGCCCGCGATCAGTCGCATCGACGAATGCGAGCCTTTCGACCATGCCGAAAAGGCCGCATCCTGCGCCAGCAGCGCCGGGGCGGCCATGACCGCCGAAGCGGCCACGACAGGGATCAGGATCAGAGGAGACTTCACGGCACTCGTCTTAAGCCAAGGCGCGCATGTTTGCGACCCACACTGTCTGGACCTCATTCAACGATCCTGTGACCTCGAGGCTGCCGCATGATTGCGGCGCATTCGCGATGTCGCGCCGATCGCTCGTCAGCCCGGTTTCCAGCGACGCCGAATCTGTCCTAGCATGCCCGCCATGAGGATCGGCTCGAACCACCGTGTCAGCGGCCGCAGCTATCTCGACGGGCAATGCCTGATCGCGATGCCGGGCATGGCCGATACGCGCTTCAACCGCAGCGTCGTTTATGTTTGCGCCCATTCCGAGGATGGCGCCATGGGCATCATCGTCAACAAGCCCGCTGGCGACACGAAGTTTCCCGATCTCCTGGTCCAGCTCGACGTCATTCCCTCGAGCGAGTTGATCCGCCTGCCGAGCCAGGCCGAGCGCCTGCAGGTGCTGCGCGGCGGCCCGGTCGAGACCAAGCGGGGCTTCGTGCTTCACACCGCCGACTTCTTCCTCGAATCGGCGACCCTGCCGATCGACGACGGCATCTGCCTGACCGCGACGCTGGACATCCTGCGCGCCATCGCGATCGGCAGCGGTCCCGAGAGCGCCGTGCTGGCGCTCGGCTATGCCGGTTGGGGCGCGGGCCAGCTCGAAGCCGAGATCCAGTCCAATGGCTGGTTGCATTGCGAGGCCGATCCGGAATTGCTGTTCGACGACGGCATCGACACGAAATACCAGCGCGCGCTCGGCAAGATCGGCATCGATCCGGCCTTCCTCTCGCGCGAGGCCGGGCACGCCTGAGCCTTCCCGCCTCAGGGGAGACCGATCAGGCGGCCTCGCTCGCGGTCGCCGCCGCCGCCCCCACCAGCCTGCGCGCCTCGGCCGCGCTCATCGGCTGGCCGAAAATGTAGCCCTGCGCGTACTGGCAGCCGAGCTGGTAGAGTTCGATGGCGTCCGACTCGCTCTCCGCCCCTTCCGCCACGACATCCATGCGCAGGTCGGCGGCGAGCTGGACGATCGAACGCAGGATCACCGGCGGCTTGCCGGCGCCCATCTGGCGCACGAAGCTCTGATCGACCTTGATCGTGTCGAACGGGAAGCGCTGCAGATAGGACAGCGAGGAATAGCCCGTGCCGAAATCGTCGAGCGAGAGGCCGGCTCCGAGATCGCGGATTCGGCCGAGCATCTGGGCGGCGTATTCTGGGTTCTCCATCACCAGGCTTTCGGTGATCTCGAGTTTCAGCGTGCCGGGCAGGACGCGCCGCCGCGCCAGCACGGTCTTGACGTCGTGCAGCAGGTCGTGGCGCAGGAGCTGGCGCGAGGAGACGTTGACGCTGGCGAAGATCGGCGGATCGACCTCGAGCGCCGCCTGCCAGGCCGCGAGCTCGCGCGCCGTGCGGTCCATCACATAGACGCCGAGATCGATGATCAGTCCGGTCTCCTCGGCGATGGCCAGGAAATCCTGGGGCAGCAGCCGGCCCTCGCGCGGGTGGTCCCAGCGCACGAGCGCCTCGAAGCCGGCGATGGTTCGGTCCTCCAGCCGTACGATCGGCTGGTACATCACCTGGATTTCGCCGCGCTCGATGGCGCGGCGCAGATCGCTCTCGAGCGCCAGCCGGTCGTTCCGGTCGGTCCGCATCGCCGGCACGAAGATCTCGATCCTGGCCCCGCCCTGGCGCTTGGCGTGAGCCATGGCGAGTTCGGCGTTCTTCAGGCTGTCGTCCTTGCGCGCCGCCTGCGCCGGATCGAACAGCGCCAGCCCGATCGAGGGCGTCAGGAAGATCTCGCGCTCGGCGAAGGTTACCGGCGTCGCGATGGCGCGCCGCACCAGCTCCGCCAGCGCCAGGATGCGCTCGGGATCGCGCTCCGAGACCAGGATCATTGCGAAGGTGTCGCCGCCGATCCGGGCGAGCGTGTCCTGCGCCCTCAGCAGCCGGCCGAGCCGGCGCGCCAGCGTCAGCAGGATCGAATCGCCGGCCGAGAAGCCGACCGATTCGTTGACCTGCTTGAAGCGGTCGATGTCGATCACGATCACGGTCGGACGGATCGAGTCGTCGGCGCGGCAGAAGCCGAACACCGCGCTGAGCCGATCCTGGAACAGCTTGCGGTTGGGCAGCCCGGTCAGGTTGTCGTGAACGGCGTCGTGCAGCATGCGCTCCTGCGCCGTGCGCTGCTCGGTGACGTCCGAAAGGGTGCCGATGACGCGGGTCACCTCGCTGTCGTTCCCGATCACGGGACGCGATTTCAGGTTGAACCAGTGGTAGGCGCCGTTGCTCGCGCGCAGCCTGAAATCCAGGTTGAGCCGGCCGCGGCGCTGCTCCAGCACCGAATCGAGCGTGACGCGATAGCGATCGCGGTCGCCGACATGCATGTATTCGAGCCAGCGCGCCGCCGAGCCTTCGAGCGCGCCGCGCGGCAGTCCAAGCAGCGTCTCGATCTGCGGCGAGACGAAAATCTTGTCCGAACCGACGTCCCAGTCGAAAACGAGGTCGCCCGAGCCCGCCAGCGCCAGCGCCCGCCGCTCCGTGTCCGAAACCAGCCCCTGCGCCAGCGCCCCGCCGGCGAAGGCGTGCTGGATCACGGTGAAGCCGATCAGCAGCACGATCAGGACGAGCCCGCCGAGCAGCGCCGGGGCGGCGAGGTCGCGGGTGAACTGCCCGGTCACGGTGAAGCCGGCCGCCGTCACCCAGACCGCAAGCAGGAACCATGTCGGGATCAGCATCACGGCCCGCTCGTAGCCATGCGTCGCCAGATGCAGGATCAGCACTAACCCGACCGCCGCCACCGCCGCGATCGAGATGCGCGCCACGCCCGACGCCATCGGCGCATCGAACACGGCGAGCCCGATCAGCCCGGCGAGGCCGAGCATCCAGACGATGGTCACGTGGCTGTAGCGCACGTGCCAGCGCGAGAGGTTGAGATAGGCGAACAGGAAGACCAGCAGCGTCGCCGCGAGAACGACCTCCGCGCCGGCCCGGTAGATCCGTTCGATCGCCGGCGTCAGCGGAAAGATGCGCTGGAAGAAGCCGAAATCGAGGCCGGCATAGGCCAGCACCGCCCAGGCCAGCGCTGCGGCGGCGGGAAAGATCACCGCCCCCTTGACCACGAAGATGATCGTCAGGAACAGCGCCAGCAGGCCCGCGATGCCGATGATGATGCCCTTGTAGAGCGTCAGCCCGTTGGTCTTCTGCCGATAGGCCTCCTGTTCGAACAGATAGAGTTGCGGCAGGTTCGGAGATTTCAGCTCCGCGACGAAGGTCACGGTGGTGCCGGGGTCGAGCGTGATCAGGAACACGTCGGCGTCCGGGCTCTCCTCGCGCTCGGGCCGCAGGCCCTGGCTCGCGGTGATCGCCTCGATCCGGGTGTCGCCGAGATCGGGCCAGATCACGCCGGAGCCGATCAGCCGGTGGAACGGCGCGACCAGGAGCCGGTCGATCTGCTCGTCGGAATCGTTGGTCAGCGCGAACACGATCCAGTCCGGCCGCGCCCCGGATTCGCGCGCCCTGACCGCGATCCGGCGCACGATGCCGTCGGCCCCCGGCGCGGTCGATATCTGGATGACGTCGCCGTCGGAGCGGTTGCGTTCGACGATGCCGGTCAGGTCGATGACGGCCGAATCCACCGGCACGCGCACCGCTTCGACGGCACGCGCGGGCGAGGTCGCCTCGACCACGAAAAGCAGGACCAGTCCCGCGATGGCGAGGCCCAGCCTGGACAATCGATCGAGCGGCGACAGGCGCGGCTGTGCTCTGGGGCGGGGCGTTCTCATTCGTCTCTTCCCCGCCAGTCGTATCGACGGCTCATGGCGAGGGCAAGGCGGTCGAAGGGGCGGGAGAGGTCGTGCGCGAGGTCATGCGCGGGCCTCGTCGCCGAGCCGGTCGCTCGACAGCACGCCGTACAGAAAGTGGTCGGCCCAGACGCCGTTGATGCGCAGATAGGCCCGCGCCTCGCCCTCGCGCTGGAAGCCGACACGCTCCAGCAGCCGGCGCGAGGCGAGGTTGTTGGGCAGGCAGGCGGCCTCGACCCGATGCAGCGCGAGATCGCTGAAGGCGAAACGCAGCGCGCCGCGCACGGCTTCGGTCATATGGCCCTTGCCGGCGTGACGCTCGCCCATCCAGTAGCCCAGCGTGCAGGCCTGCGCGACGCCGCGGCGCACGAGGCCGAGCGTCAGGCCGCCGAGCAGCATGTCGCTGCGTGCGTCGATGATGAACAGCGAATAGGCCTCGTCGCTGGCGATCTCGCGGGCGGCGCGCTTCACCCGCATGCGAAACGAGGTTCGGGTCAGGTCGTCTTCGTTCCAGACCGGCTCCCACGGCGTCAGGAAGGCGCGGCTTTCCATGCGCAGCACGGCCCAGGCCGCGTAGTCGGTCGCCAGCGGCGCGCGCAGCACGAGATTCGGCGTCCGGACCAGCGGCCGCGCCGGCGGGTCGGTCGAGAAGCGAAACAGCGCCACGGCGCTCAGGCCCCGGCGAGGCGGCGCAGCGCCGCCGCCTTGGGCAGACCCTTCAGCGGCCCGACCGCCGCCAGGGTGGGCTGATGTCCGACCAGGGAACGCCCGGCCGCGCGGACATCCTCCAGCGTCACCGCCTCCAGACGCCGCGTCAGCTCCTCGCGCGGGATCGCCCGGCCGAAAAGCAGCACCTGCCTCGCCATCTGTTCGAGTTTGCCGCCCGGACTTTCCAGCGAGCCGAGAAGCCCGACCTTCATTTGCGCGCGGGCGCGATGGACCTCGGCGGCGTTGACGTCTTCGGCCGCCTGGCGCAGGCAGCCGAGCGCGACCTCGACGAGTTCGCCGACATCCTCCGGCGCCGTGCCGGCGCCGATCCCGAACACGCCGCAATCGGAAAACGGCCAGTGGAATGCGTCGATCGAATAGGCCAGACCGCGCTGCTCCCGCACCTCCTGGAACAGCCGCGAGGACAGGCCGCCGCCGAGCACCGAGGAGAAGATCTGGAGCGGGTAGTGCGCGCCGTTCGCGAAGCCCTGGCCCGGAAAGCCCAGCACGAGATGGACCTGCTCGTCGTCGCCGCGGACGCGCGCCTCGCCGCCGCGATAGGCGCCCGCCACGCGTTCGGCCTGCGCGCCGGCGCCTCTCGGCAGCCTGTCCAGATGCTCGGCCGCCAGCGCGACCAGTTCGGCGTGATCGACCGCGCCGGACGCCGCCAGAACCATGTTCCCGGCATGGTAGTTGCGCGCCAGATAGGCCCGGATCGCCGCAGGCGTGAAGCCCTTGACGGTCTTGCTGGTTCCGAGAATCGGCCGGCCGAGCGGCTGATCGGGGAAGGCGGCCTCGAGGAAACGGTCGTAGACGAGATCGTCCGGCATGTCGGCGACGGCGCCGATTTCCTGCAGGATGACGCCTTTTTCGCGGGCCAGCTCCTCTTCGGTCAGCGCCGGCCCGGTCAGGATATCGGCGAGGATGTCGACCGCCAGCCCCAGATCCTTGCCGAGCACGCGGGCCGTGTAGCAGGTGTATTCGACGCTGGTGGCCGCGTTCAGGTCGCCGCCGACGCTCTCGATCTCCTCGGCGATCTGCAGGGCGCTGCGCCGCGCCGTGCCCTTGAACGCCATGTGCTCCAGCAGATGCGCGAGCCCGTGCTCGTCCTGCCGCTCGTCGCGCGAGCCCGCGCCGATCCAGATGCCGAGCGAGACGGTCGCGGCGTGGTCCATCCGCTGCGAGACGACGCGTAGGCCGGACGGCAGCGTGGTCAGGTCGACGTCGGGGTCGTGCGCGCCCGCGCCCGAGGTCGCCAGATCGATTTCTCCGACGGGCTCGCTCATGCCGCCGCTCCGCGCGCGGCGTGCGCATGCGCGCGGATGAAGCTCTCGAGACGGGTCTGGTCGTTCGGCATCGGCGTGAATCGCTCCTCGCATTGCATCAGGTCGCCAAGATGGGCAGGCAGCGCTGGCGTGACGCCACTCGCCGCCTTCACGGCCGCCGGAAACTTGGCCGGATGGGCGGTGCCGAGCGCGATCATCGGCGTCTTCGGGTCGCGCTCGAGCCCCTGTCGGGCAGCCGCGACGCCGACGGCCGTATGTGGGTCGAGCAGATATCCGCTCTCGCGCCAGGTCGCATCGATCTCCGCCGCGACGCCGCCTTCATCGACCGCGCTCGCGTCGAATTCGGCCCGGATGCGCGCAAGCGGCTCATCGGCGATCTCGAAGCGGCCCGATTGCCGGAGCGCCTGCATCAGCCGTCGGATCGCCGCCCCGTCGCGCTCATACGCGTCGAACAGCAGCCGCTCGAAATTCGACGAGATCTGGATGTCCATCGAGGGCGAGGTCGTGGCGTGGACCCCGCGCATCTCGTAGACGCCCTCGCTCAGGGTCCGCGCCAGAATGTCGTTGCTGTTGGTGCCGATCAGCAGCCGCTCGATCGGCAATCCCATCCGCTTGGCGACGTAACCGGCCAGCACGTCGCCGAAATTGCCGGTCGGCGCCGAAAACGAGATCTTGCGGCCCGGCGCGCCGAGCGCCACCGCCGAGGTGAAGTAATAAACCGCCTGCGCCGCGATCCGGGCCCAGTTGATCGAGTTGACGCCCGACAGGCCGATCTCGTCGCGGAAGGCGTGATGGTTGAACAGCGCCTTCACCAGATTCTGGCAGTCGTCGAAAGTGCCCTCCACCGCGATGGCATGGACGTTGCGCGCCTCGACCGTGGTCATCTGCCGGCGCTGAACGTCGGAGACGCGGCCCTGCGGATAGAGGATGAAGACGTCGACGCGCGACAGTCCCTTGAAGGCGTCGATGGCGGCCCCGCCGGTGTCGCCCGAGGTTGCGCCGACGATGGTGGCGCGCGCCCCGCGCAGCGTCAGCACATGGTCCATCAGCCGCCCGAGCAATTGCATCGCCACGTCCTTGAAGGCGAGCGTCGGCCCCTGAAACAATTCGAGCACGAAGAGGTTGTCGCCGATCTGGACGAGCGGGCAGACGGCCGGATGCCGGAAAGGGGCGTAGGCCTGCGCGATCATCTCCGAGAGCGCCTTGCTTTCGATGTCGCCCGCCGTCAGCGCGCCGAGCACGCGCTCCGCGACGAGCGCATAGGGCTTGCCGGCGAATCCCGCGATGTCGTCCTGGCCGAGCGTTGGAAAACGCTCAGGGACGTAGAGCCCGCCATCGCGGGCCAGACCCGACAGCAGAGCGTCGGAGAAGGAGAGGGCAGGGGCCTCGCCACGGGTTGAGATGTGCAGCACGGCGCAGGGGTCTCGGATTGGCTTGGCGTTCGCTATAGGCCCGTCGCGCGCTTTGGGCAAAACCGGATGTGCTCAACCGGCTGACGCAGACTTGCGCCCCTGCCACGCCCACGCCCCGAACACGCCGATCAGCGTCGCCGCCAGCCCGAACCAGGTCAGCGCATAGGACAGGTGGTTGTCTGGGATGCGCGCGATCAGTTCCTTCGCATCGACGCCGGCCGGCGGAGTCAGGCCGTCGCCCTGCCGCTCGGCCTCCAGATAGAACGAAGCAACCGGACCGACCCCGAGTGAGGCCGCGATCGCCGCCGGATCGCGCGTGAAGAACTCGCGCTGCGCCGGAAGATCGGCGGGCGTGAAGGAGCCCCGCGCCTCGGGCGCGCGCAGGAAGCCGGCGATGGTGGCCGAGCCCGTCGCGGGCGCGATCTCGCCGAGCCTGTTCTCCGGAACGAAGCCGCGATTGACCAGGATCGTGCCGCCATCCTCCAGCCGGAAGCCCTGGAAGATCCAGCGGCCGAAGCCCGAGAGCTGGCGCGTGCCGGGTCCGCCGGAAGCGATGGTGGTGCGCACGCTGGCGAAGGG